>CAJTSY010000054.1:7834-23107 GCA_910578995.1 uncultured Acetatifactor sp. | reverse complement strand
CTCCGGACGGCCGGTCCGTCCCGGTTCCCCCGCTTCCCGTTCCGGATTCACCTGGCATCCCGCCTGTCCCGGTTCCGTCCCCCGAAGCCGCACTTCCGTCTTCCGGATCCTGCTTCTCCCCGCCGGCTCCCTCCGGATCCGCCGCTCCGCCTTCCCCGTCCGCCGGAATTCCTCCCGTCACGGGCTGTCCGCCCGCCCCCTCTTCCCCGGTTTCCACCAGCCTGGGAATCAGAAAGCAGGCCCCCACCGTGGCCAGAACCATCACGGAAAACAGCAGCAGGCTGCGAACCGCCCTTTTCAGTCTTCTTTTTCTTCTCCTTCTTCTCATATCCAGCCCACAACCTTTCCATCCTGCCGTTTACACCCCGGATTTTACGACGGCGCCAGATAAACGGTAACTCGAGTTCCCCGCCCGACCCCGGATTAAAACATCCCGAGCGCTTCCGCTGTCTTTTTCCGCCTTACTGGCCGTCCGCCGGAGCCAGGTATTTGGCAGACGCATACCCTTCCTCGTTATTCCGTTCAATACAGCGGATGTAAATCCAGTCGTCCGAAAGATCCCCCAGGACTTCCACCTTTTCCCCGTTGTGCAGCTCAGCCACGATATCCCCGCTGGTACTTGGCTCCGTCCTCACATTCAGGGCCCCTGCGGTTACCGTCATCAGCATTCCGGAACCGCCCTCCGGCTGGGGATGCAGATTTGCAACTGCCATCTCCCCTACCTCCTCCGGCGTCATAGCCTTGTTGTAGACGGTGATTTTCCCGATATATCCGGCGTACTCTTCATCCGAATCGTGGAGCGCCGCCTGGCGTCCGATGGTTATAGTGTCTTCATTCACGTTCAAGGTACCCACATCCGCCTGTCCGTCAAACATTCCGTCCACGTAGATCCGCATCTGCCCCTGCTCATACACT
Organism: uncultured Acetatifactor sp.; assembly: GCA_910578995.1. Classification (GTDB taxonomy): domain Bacteria; phylum Bacillota; class Clostridia; order Lachnospirales; family Lachnospiraceae; genus Acetatifactor. The sequence goes on along the minus strand of CAJTSY010000054.1, from coordinate 22,192 downwards.
ACTGTAATGTCATACCAGGTATCCGGTTCCAATACTTTCCCGCCTTCAAAATCATCCTTATAACTGTCCGATATCACCCAGCAGTTCACATGTCCCTGGCGGATGGCCAGCACAAGGGGGCCTTCGCTCTCTGTCTCATATTTACCTATGATGGCGGTATAGTCCTTATTCACATCGCTGCAGTTTACCAGGGTATTCAGGGTGAAATCCCGGTCAAACTGGATTTCCTTTCCGCAGTCGATATAGTCTCCGTCCCCGTCCAGGTACAAGGCGGCCCTCACCGGCGCGCCGGGGTCTTCCATTTCCACAATTCGGGCATCCCCGCAAGGCGTGCAGGAAATACCGGAGATCTGTTCCTCCATTCCGACGCTGAAATCCCAATGATAGACCGGCGCCAATTCCGCATCCTGCGGCAGCGCTGTTCCTATACCGTTGTTTTCCTCCCCGGATTCTGTTTCCTCCTCGTTGGAAGCCATCGCCGCCTTCCATTCCTCCACCTTGTCGAATATCACCGGTGCAAGCTTCTGATACCCAAAAAACAATGCCGCCCCTATCACTGCCAGAATTGCCAGCCTGACTGTCCAGTTCAAAGCGACTACCTTCCAGGCATTTTTTCCGTATCTGTTTAAATTTGCCATACTTCTTCCTCTTCTACTGTGATTCCCACATTCTTTCCGCTACGACTCCCTGTTTCCGATACGCTCTGCGTCTCCCCATTCGTCCGCCCTTATATCTCGTACTCAATGATGCAGCCGTATGCCGCTCTCTCACCGAAGGCGCCATGGCTCTTATTCCTCATACTCAATGATATAGCCCATACGTCCCTTATAATAAGCAGAAACGTCTACGTCCACATCATTCCAGCACCAGACCTGCTTGACCCTGTACATCAGGAGAAAATCTTCGCTGCCTGTCTCATTGTTGGGTTCCCCTTCCGCCCAGTTGTCATATACCCAGGCCTCCCCGTTCTCCCATGCGAAATCACCGGACAGTTTGCTTGCCCCAAGCCATACCACAATATAGCCTTCCTGCTGTTCCATCAGCTGTTCGATCTCATATTCCTCCTCCGGACTGGTAATGGTAACCAGATACCCGCCTGCCTCCAAAGCGGCTGCCATCGCCTCCTCCCAGTTTCCGTCAGAGGGCACAAATTCGTACCTGTGGATCTTCTCTTCCTCCGGTTCCCCCTGGTCTCCTTCCCCCAGATCTTCCCCGGAACCTTCTTCCCCGTAAACAGACTCCCCGGGATTTTCCTCCGGACTTCCTTCCCCTGGGACCTCTTCTCCTCCGGTTTCCCCGTCAGCCTGATCATTTCCGGACTGCGCCATGGCCGCGGAAAATTCGCCGCCGCCGGATTCCTCTCCCGGTTCCCCTTCCCCACGGGCCTCTTCCTCCAGTTTCGCGGCTTCCCGCTCTGCCCGGAACTCGTCCCATACCGGTTTTACATGGGGATAGGCAAAAAACACTGCCGCTGCCAGAACCAGGATGATAAGCAGTATCACTCCCAGGTTCAGCAGGGTGACCTTCCACTGATTTCTTCCGTATTGTCTCTTCATCCTCCGTCTCCCCTCAGACACCCAGAACCACTGTGAACATGGTATTCTCACAGTCGTAGACATAACTGATCTTTTTCTCCATGTCAAGTTTTTCCAGGATTTTCATCACCATATTGACGATACAGGTTCCTCCGTCGTCCGGAAAACCGGCCGTGGCGTCAAATTTCACCGAAATCATGCCGTCCCCCCGGGCCAGGCACTGCTCCACATAGCGCTCAAAAGCCTGTCGGGATCTGATGTAGCATCCCCTGCGCATGTAGTAATTCTGGGCCATGTCCGGCGCCTTGGGATATCCCACAAAATCCCAGTCATGGTTTATGATTATGGTTCCGTCGTCAACATTGCAGAAGGTATGCATCACCGTATTCAGGGGGGTTACCTCCTTCAGGTCCCAGGTCACGTCCATGTGGTAAAAAACGCCCTCAATCCGGTTCAGGTTCCAACAGTGCCTCCTGCCGTCCATTCCCGTATTTCCCTCCGGCACGTCGGCCTCCCCCGATACCACCAGCGCTTCCACCCCCAGGGGTTCCAGAAGATACCGCACCGTTTTGGCGATCCCCTCGCAGACGGCATATTCCTTCAGCAGCCCGCCCACAATGGTGGTGGCATCCGGAACGGCCTGTGTCTGGACTGCCGCATAGTCATACCTGACATTCTCCGCAAGCCAGTCATGGACATATTCCGTGGCCTGGGCGGCGCTCGTCCCCGTATATCCCCTCAGCACCTGCTCCCGTTTCTGTTCCAGTTTCCCCAGCATGGCGTCGCTCTCCGGCTTTGCATACAGGTACCGGGGCCTGACCGTCACTGATCTCGATGAAAAGGAGCAGTCCAGATCCCTGAAATCCACGTAAAACAGTCCCGGCTCATTCCGCTTCACCAGATCCCACAGCCCCCGGATCACCTGGTCGCTGCAGGCCGGCAGAGCGAGCTTTTTGTCGGACCGCCCCAGTCCTTCCGTAATCCTGCCATATATCGCTCTCTCTTCGTCTCCCAGTTCTTCCATCAAATATTTCATGAGTCCCTGCCAAACAATTTATGAATGATTGTCCCTTTCTTTTGCTTATTCCCACATATACTGTCCAGATACGGCCTGAAATTCCTGTCATACCCATCCGGGTCCTGCGCAAAATACTCGCTGACCGCCTGGAGGTCGGCTTTTTTCATACCCTCCAGTTTCTCCGTCAGCACCTGCCGGTACCCTTCCCGATCCGTTTCATAGCAGAAATATAGAAAGCCTCCTATTTCCTTCCCGCTGTATTTCTTGTCAAAATCTCCGGTCATCCAGTCCATCAGCAGGCCGGCAAGCATATAGCGCTGGAGCTCCATCATATGATATGCCCCAAACAGAATATCAAAACTGTCCCTGGTGAAGACGGTCTCGTCCAGCGGAATCCTGATCCAACGGAAATAATCCTTCATCTCCCGGACGGAAATATTCCCCGTATCAATGGGACTATCCACAAATTCCTCCGTCAGCCGGTTCCTGGTCCGGGCAAAGTCAAATCTATCCACACTGAAGTATACCATCCACAGATCCACACCCGCCAGATACAGACTGACTCTTGCAAAGTCGATGTCCGAGCGGGTATCCGCGGCATAGTCCAGAAGCGTATCCGCCAGTCCGTAGAGATCAATCTCGCTCTTCCCGATGACCGTCACATATTCCCTTCCCTTCCCTTTCCGGAAGAGCTTGTTCTTCTCGGAGATCTCGGGATCCGTCATAGGGAAGCGGGCAGCCACATTCTCTGCCACCCTCTGGATCTGGCTGCTGTTCTTCTTAAGCTCCATCAGGAAACAGATCAGCTCCAGCTCCCTGCCGAATCTCTCCTCATCCTGCCAGGTATCCTGGATAAAATCCTCATATTTTTCCAGGACCTTTTCCGAGTCCGCCGTCCACCTTCCCGTCAGGGGATCCAGTGTCCTGAGCAGATTTTCCCGGAATTTCGCCATACCGTCCGCCCCGGTGCGTCTCACCTGGAAATTCATAAGCTGTGTGCTGCGCTCCGGGCTCTGCTGCAGCAGGGTCTCCAAGGCGGCCATATTGCCCGGATTCCCGGCATACTGTGCGGCGATATACCCGTTCCACACCACGTCCAGAAGCTTTGGAGAGAGAATGTCCTCATTCTGTCTGGCATCCATCTCCAGAAGCCAGGCCGTCATCTCCGGAAGAGGATTCTGCATCATAACCGACACCAGCAGCTTGATTTCCTCCGGCTGCGCCCTTTTCCGGGAGGAGAACTGCTGCAGCAGCTGTTCCGTAAAGGTATTGATCTCTCCGCCGACCAGCCACTGTTTCGCAAAGTCACATACCTGGGAAAGCGAATATTTGGTCTCATCCACCATCTCACCGCTGTCCAGAAACGCATATACTTCATAGGCCAGATAGAGTTCATCCCCAAAGGCTGAAAAACGGCGGCTGTCCACAAATGCATTAAACTGCTCGATATACTCATCGCTGCCCAGCAGCATGGCCATCTTGATATTGTTAAAAAATCCGCTGGAAATGTCCTGGGGCGGGTAATCAAATTTCCCCATATCGAACACAATGCTGTAGTCATGCCTGGAACCCAGGAAATTGGAATCCGATACACCTTCCACATATCCGCACAGATCGAGTCCCGCTGCCTCCGGATCGAAGGCATAGGTTGCCAGCGTCAGCTGGCAGTTCAGTTCCATTGGAAGGCAGTATGTAACAGCCGCCATCCACATCACAATGTTCTCCGCAGTATCCATCACCACCACGGTCCTCTTCTCCCGATGGGCGCGAATTACCGCCGCGGTCAGGTGCTGGAGCGCCTCCTGCCTTCTCCGACGCAGCTGCTCCGTCTCCTCCCGGTTCCCCTCCCCGTCGCCTGCTTCCGGCTTCAGGAACCTGCATATCTCCTCAAAACCGGTTCTGCTGCCCGGTGTGAGCTCCTCCAGTTCCGGCAGGTATTCCGGACGGTTCATGGACTGAAGTTCCTCCTCCCTCATGGCGCTTCTGAAATCAGGACCTTCGTAGTAAGCCATGGCCGGACGTTTCATCTCCCGGGGGTTCTCATACAGCATCATCTGGCTCAGCACATTTCCCGTGCGCCCGCCGGAACTGTAGTCCAGAACCGATCTCACCTGTTGGATGTAAAATGCGCCGGTTTCATCCACCCCCGTGAAAAAACTCAGCGGCAGTTCTTCTATGGGCAGCCGGCATTTATAATCCTTCCTGTATAAGCTGTCGGCCTCAAAGCGCTTTTTCGAGGCCACGTTCAGGGATTCACTCATGGAGTAAAGGCACACCCCGCTCTTTCCCTCTATACCCGTCTTGCACGAGGTATAGATCGCTTGTTTTATCCCCATCTTCTCCCTCCTCTCCGAAATCTGCCTACAACAAATGGTTCTGGTCCATGATCCACAGGAACGGATCCTCCACCCGGTGGGGCCTGGGTTTCTGAATCTTCCTCGCCCCGCCGGTATCCCCTGCTTTCTCGGGTCCCTGCCCCAGGGCAGACACGCCGAAATAGGCGTAATTACTAAAATTCCTCTGCATCATTGTGGTGATGCGCCGCTCTCCCCAGTTCTCCAGAAGGGCGCTGATCTCGGTATTGATCACCCTGGTCTCCTCCCGGTTGTAGGCCCCCTCCCGGATGCTGCTTCCCGGCTCCGCCACGGTGCATCCCGGAGGCAGCAGATCCATGATGGCATCCAGCTTGGAAAAGGCCATGGCCACGGGAATGTCTATGGGCTTCTTGCTGTTCATCCCCCATCCCCTGGACTGCCTGATCAGCTTTGCCACCCTGCCGATGGTGGCATCCGGCGTCCTGGTGACGATCTCGTCCCAGGAAATGGTGGAGGCGCTGTTCATCTTGTCCTCATCCATGCGGTCCCTGACTTCCTCCACCTGGGTGGGATCCACCAGGAAAATAATGCCTGCGGACTTACAGATATATTTGTTCAGGGTGCTCATGGTCATCAGGTCGTCATAATTCTCTCCCGCAGTATCATAAAAGATAAAGGTCAGCGTCTTGTAGCCCTTCTTTCCCCTGCCCAGCTGCAGCTCGTAGATCAGCGGTTTCTGCTTTTCATTGGGGTTGGTCAGCTCCAGGGGCTGGTTCAGGCTGTAAAGGGGGTAATAATAGGTTTTCACATAATGATCCCTTACCTCCTTGTCCGTCTCCATAAATCCCGCGCCGAAGATCTTCGGGCAGATGTGTTTCTGAAGCTCGTCGATCAGCACGCCGATATAGTGGCTCTTTCCCGAGTCACGGGTTCCCACCACGGAGATGATCATGTCTTCATTCTCGTGAATGTTGGGCGGCAGGATATTGTGGCAGTCGGGACACAGCCTGAACTCTGAAACTTCCCTACACTCAGGGCATTCCTCCTGTACGGGCATAAACATCTTGTTAATAAATTTAAATCCCTTTGTCCTGGGCCGGAATACCTTGTTCATCATCTTCGGCCGGTTGGGATCTCCCCCTTCGTAGAGGGTGTAGGGCACGTCGGGTTCCGTCATGCATTTCCCGTGGCTGTTCAGACACCTGAATTCCACGTCGTTCATCTCATGTTCCGTCATGCAGTACGGACAGGTATATTTCGCCATAGTGTTTTTCTCCTATTCCAGTTCCGCATGTGACAGAACGAACCCTTTCCTGAGATGGACTTCCGGCCGCCTAGTGCCGCGTCCGTAATTCCATCTGGGTTCGTTCCGTCACATGCTGTTTTCCAGTTCTTAAGTGATTATGTATTCGGTTCCCGGGACGGGCTTCAGGGTGTTTTCCTCATAGAGGCTGTCCTCCTTGAAGAAAGGGCGGATGGCAAACTGCTTTTTCAGCGGCTTCACCGGAATCCGCACTTCATATTTTCCCTTTACGCTGACACCGGGCACTTCCGCCACCAACTGTCCCTTTTCCTTAAACATGGGAGCCGCATACTGGGCGCCGTAGATCTGAATGTCCGGCAGCGTAAACTCCTCCTGGTCGCTCTGGAAGGTGACCAGGGCCTCCCTGCCCAGAAAACCGGGTTTTTTGATCATGTACGTGATATTTGCCTTCTCCTGTTCCTGGAACAGGGTCGTGGTGGGCAGGCTGTAGGTAATCTCCCCGTTCAGGTTCAGCTCGGCAAAAAGGGAGATATAATAGGGCTTTTTCTCATAGTCCGGAATAATCAGGGCAGAATGCCTGTCATAGGCCCTCTTTGTCACATAAACCCGGGCCGCCCTCCTGTCGGAAACATTGGAAGGGTAACCGCTGTTCTGGTACATGACCACAATGGCCCTGGCATCCTGGGGCCATTTCCCCAGAATATACAGATCCTTCCCCACCACTTTCACCTCGTCCACCTCAATCCCCCTGGCCTTGGTGGCAAAGGTCTTCTCCCCTATGATTCCCGTATCATGGCGCTGGTTTACGGCCACGATCACATAGGAACCCTCTCCCGGAAGGTTAAATTTACAGCTGCCGGGCTGATAGGCGAATGTCTGCAGCTTTGTCAGCTTCCGTTCCAGCTCCGGCACACTGACGTTGTCCCCATAGTCATAGTCAATGGCATCCTCGTCATAATAGAGTGCCACCTTGCCGCCGTCCTTCGCATCCTTCCAGACGGCCTCAAAGGTATCTCCCTGCACATAATTCACCTGCAGGTCATCCACGGGCTCCGGCGTGAAGATGGGAGTGGCCTGGGCAGTCACGCCTTCTGTCAGCACCACTTTGCCGTTCAAATTGTATTCCGCGCAGAGACGGTATCCGTATTTTACCTCATTCTCCAGGTCCTCGTCCAGAATGCCGGAAAGGCTGCAGCGCACTTCCTCCCCGTCCCCCGCTTTGGACGGAACGCCGTTTTTCTTCCTCCAGGCCTTCACCCTGACATTGGAGGGGATGCTGTGCCAGGTTATATGCACGCTGCCGTCTCCGGCCTCCACCTTGTTGATCCGCAGTTCCCTGCAGTTTGCCACTCCCTCCGGGGTGAAAGCGCCCCTGGAAGGAATGCCTCCCCGGAGTGTGAAGATGGTATAGTAGTAAAGCACTCCCGGAGAGACTTTCGTATCCCGCAGCTGGGTTCCGCCGGTCTCTCCAACCTGGACGCCGTCCGTCCTGGAATTGCTCGCTGCCCCTTCCTTCCTGACCACCACATAGACCAGATTTCCCTTTGATGCGGAAGGCTTCCAGGAAATCCGGTTGGAGCCGTCCGTCTTGTCAGTTTCCACCTGGATCCCTGTCACCATCTCGGGAGGATACAGCCTCATTTTTTCCTGCACCCCCGGATAATCCGCGCAGATTGCGAAGATGTCCTCGCAGTACTGCACAATCCGGTCTGACGCACCGGCCTTTTCGTCGTTCTCAATCTTTTTCCAGATCTGGTCTGCCGTATCCACGGCTGTCCGGATGGAACCTTCCTCGGTAACCTGAAAATCCGGATACCTCTGTTTGATATTTTCCAACTGCTGCAGGGCCTTGTAGTATTCCCGCACGGCCATGTAACTGCGCATTTCGTCCACAGGCTTCTGGAGCACAGCCTCCTTTTTCTCCAGTTCCTTCCTGGCCCTATTCGCATCCTCCAGTCCCGGCCAGGCCGCATCCACCTCGTCCAGTATCATGCGGGCCTGGGCCAGGTCTGCCTTGCCGATACAGCTTATGGCGTAATTACAGTCGGATATCAGCCTTCCCAGTTCTTTAAAAGAAGTACTGCAGTGGATACAGAACTCTGCCGAGGCATCATTCTCCGTGCCGCACTTTTTGCACTTAATGATCAGCGCCCCGCCGCAGTGGGGACACACCCTTATCCTGGCGCCGTCCTCCACTTCGACTACACATCCGCAGTTCGGACAGCTTTTGGTCTTCTTCACATCCATGGACGCGCTGATCAGGATGCCCTCTTTCTTTCCCACAGCCTCCAGGATCTGCTGCGCCTTCTTCAGGTTTCCGTTCTGAATGGCCGCCAGCTGCTTCAGGTAGTTATCCGCGGCGGCGCCGATGATCCGATTCTGGTTGGCTCCGGCCACGGACTTGATGGATTTGATCACCCGATCCGTCTTGTACCAGACCACAAACTGGTTGTAGGCGTCCCTGGAGGCCTCGTCCGCAAAAGCCTTTGCCGCCAGCTTGCACAGGTTCTGCCTGTTGGTCAGGGCGGAATCCCTGACGGCTGTCCTGAAAGTGGCCTCCATGGCAGTGATCCTGTTTCTCAAGATCTCCAACTTTATAACCTTCAGATTTGACTGTTCGCCCTCCTCTGCCAGGAATCCGTACAGATCTTCAAATCCCAGTTCCTTCAGCTGGTCCACGGTCTTTTTATAAATATCCGCACATTCCGGCTTAGGATTGGGATCTTCCACCGGAGACAGCGGCGCCGGATCCTTGCCTATGATCTGGATGTTGAATCTCTGAGGGATCAGTTTCTCCAGATAAACCTTTGCGATCCCCGTATCGTCCTGGATACTGACCACTTCAGTCTCGGAAATATTGTCCAGCTGGGCATACAGCTGCATCCGTTTCGGCAGGACGGACTCCACATATTCCTTTGCCAGCTGAGCCTCTTTTTTCCTTTTCTCCGGATCCAGCATGACGTTCTGGATGTATTTTAAGTTCTTCTTGTAGTCTTCGTAAATTACCGCATTCTTTTTATGGGTGGGCCTGGACCAGAATTTCTTCTTGGTATCAATGGCCCTGGCTATCTCCTCGTCGGTGAGTCCGGGCGCATCATAGGGCAGTTCCAGAATCAGGAAACAGTTGTCCCTGCTTTTTCCGTCAGTATTCATTCTCTCACAACTCCTATAACTTACGTGCTATTCCAGTAAATACATCCGACAGTCCGGACAAATCCGTCAGAGCCGCCAGATCCTGCCTGGAAGCCAGCTTCTGCAGAAAGCTTTCGTTCGCGTCGGCGAATCCTACCGCTATAATGTCGATGTCATTCCTTACCAGCTTCTGCGCCTCCGAAATGGCCTTGTCTTCATGGAACCATTCTCCGTCCGTCAGGACAAGCACATACCGTACCCCCTCGCTCTGATGCAGCATTTGTCCCGCCCTTGCAAAGGGAATGGCGGAAGTACCGTACCCAAGCCTGTCGCTGCAGTCCATCCTGTCCAGGGTTCTGTGAAGGTCGGGCACAGAATTCGTCATAGCGCAAAGAGTATCCTGCTCCGAGGCAAATCCGATGATCCCCACCCGGGTCTGCTCCATGTCAAACTGGGCGATGAAGTCTCTTGCCGCCTGGCGCACGTCATCCAGGGCACCGGACATGCTTCCGGACAGGTCGATGGCCATGACAATGGACATGGGGCCTCCCTCGGGCGTCCGCTCTTTGGGAGACAGCTCCACCCAACTCAGGTCTTCCTCATTCCGCTCAATGGACAGCTTCAGGCTTTTTCCCGTACTGCTCTGAACTGCGGATACCTCCACCACAGCGTCTTCCGTATAACGGTAAGTGACATCCACTGTCTCCGTCCGTTTTCCCCTGTTCTCAATTCCGGTGAATACATATTTTCCCAGGCACTCCGCGTTTAAGGGCCAGTATAAATCCTCGCTCTCCCCCTGCAGCATATAGACATCCAGGTGATTGTCCTCCATTCTGCGGCCCACCCTCAGCTCATATGTCTCCGTATAGGCGTCCGGAATAGGCGAATTTTTCCGTATCATAATATTATTGATGTATCGTTCCCTGTCCCTGCTCTCCGCAATCATTCCCAGGCTGTGGGAGGTGGCTTCATGAAACTTTTTGGCCCCCGCAATCCGGAATACGGGCGTATTCTGCTTCCCACCGATTCGGAGATTCTTTCTCTGAACCGGCCGGCCCTCGGAATCAATGTTGGCCCGGATGGCCGCACCCAGGGCCACCGCCAGATCCTGGTCCACTCCGCTGTATGCGGGCTTTCTGCTCATGCGGAGCACAAAGTCCTGAACCATTTTCATCCTGGTGGATCCCCCTACCAGGATCACCCCGTCGATATCCCTCCACCCCATGGACAGTTCGTCGAACAGTTTATCGATGATGTTTTCCGTCCTCTCCACCAGGTGCTCCGTGATCTCGGCAAATTTCTCCTGGGTCAGCACATAGGTTCCCTTCCTGCCCATATAATTCACGGTAAGCTTCTCGGAAGTCTTGCTGGCCAGGGCCTTTTTGGCCTTCTCCGCCAGAACCCTCAGGGAATTGTTAAAGGTATAATCCTCATCTGTCATGATGTCGAATTCATCATAAAACTGGTCGGCAATGTAGTCCACAATGGCGTGATCCCAGTCCCTGCCGCCCAGTTCGTGGTCGCCGTCAGAACCCAGAACCGTGATGTCGTCATCCGTCACCTTCGCTATGGTAATGTCGAAGGTTCCGCCGCCCAGGTCATAGATCATGATGGTCTTGTTCACGTCTTTTCCGTTGATCCCATAGGCAAATACCGCCGCAGTGGGCTCATTGATGATGCCCAGGACTTTCAGCCCCGCCTTTTCCCCGGCCCTGATGGTGGCCTCCCGTCTCTGGTTGTCAAAATAAGCCGGAACCGTGATCACGGCCTCGTCGATCTTCTCCCCGGCTGCCTCCTCCGCCTCCCTTACCAGGCCCTTCAGCAGTTCCGCAGACAGATCCTCGGCCATATAGCTCTTCCCGTAATGTTCCGTCTCAAAGGCAGGGTCTCCCATCCGGTATTTGAAATAGGCCTCCGTCTCCGGATCCCCGTCCTCGTAATAATCCTTTGCCTCCTGGCCGTGAATAATCTTCCCGTCCTCACAGAAATACAGAACAGACGGGGTGGTGGGAAGCCCGAAGGAATTGCGCAGCACAGCTGCCTTCCCCGTATTCTCATCGATCTTCGCCACCGCACAGTATGTGGTTCCCAAATCTATTCCTACTCGCATGTTTTCTCCTATTAATAGTTCCGTCAGGATCCATCTGGACCCTTGAGGGGAAGAAATTTCTGGGTGCATAGAGATGCACCCATTAATTTCTTCCGGGTCCAGATGCTTCCTGACTGTTTTCTAGTTCCGTCAGGATCCTCCAGTGCCTTCTAGTCCCTGACAATGCGGATGCCCTGGATCACTGCCTTCTGCTCCTGGATCTCTTCCCTGGTCATGATTCCGGAAGACTGCAGATCTACCTTCACATCCTTTCCGGTAGTGGAATCCACGCCCCTTAAGTGCAGGATCCCGTCAGCCTCGAAACGGATCTGGATCTCCACGGGCGAATCCTTAGGCATGGGTTTGTCAAAGATCAGAGTGGCCTCTCCCAGGAAAAACTCCTCATTCACCTCATACTCCTGCTCGCTGATGTCGGATTCATACACCTTGATGGCCACGGTCTCCTGGTTATCCGCAAAGGTGATCACCGGAAGGGATGTGTCGATGGGCAGCTCCTGATTGCGGAAAATCATATTGTATACATAGGGTTCGCCGTCGTCGTTCACCAGTTCCACGCCAAAGCTCTTGGAGGTCACATTGATGATGGTGACGGTAGGCGTGTTGGGAACCCCGTTGGAACCTCCGCCGATCCGTCTGGCCTTCGAAGCGTTCCCTTCCTGGCCTGCGTCTTCACCTTCCCCGCCGGATACAGGATCCGAAAGAATCTCGTCCCCGGTTTCCGCATCATCCTCCCTGTAGACAACACTGGCCATATCCTGGGCAAATACCGCGGCTCCCTTTGCCACCGCCTCGTCCGGGTCGTACATACGTTTCGGAATATCGGGGTAATTCTTATTCAGGATCTCCTCCACCTGAGGCATTCTGGAAGAACCGCCCACCATGATAATCTCGTCGATGGTCTCCACGCCCTTGGCCTTTGCCGCCTCCATGGTCCGGTTCATCTCGTCGATGGTCCTCTCCAACAGGGGCTGGGTCAGTTCGTCAAATTTCTCGCGCTCTAGCTCCACCCGGGCCTTCATTCCCGCCGCAACAATGGGAATCTTCGCCTTCTTCATGGTGGTCAGCTGCTTCTTGTGCTTTTCTGCCAGAAGGCGCAGATCCTGCTCAAACTGCAGGGCCTCGTCCTCCTCCAGTTCATCGTCAAAGTTATTCTGCTCCCGGAACTGTTCCTCCAGATAATTCATCAGCTCCCTGTCCCAGTTCTGACCGCCCAGCTGATGGTCTCCGCCCGTGGCGATGGCACGGATCACTTTCTTTCCGTCCTCCTCCTCGATGCGGATAATAGTCACGTCGAAGGTTCCACCCCCCAGGTCATACACTACAATAGTTTTATCCACGCCCCCCTTGTCCAGTCCATAGCTGATGGCTGCGGCAGTAGGCTCGTTGATGATGGCCAGAACGTTCAGGCCTGCCAATTCCCCGGCGGCTTCCGTAGCCGTTCTCTCCGGCGTTCCGAAGTAGGCGGGGCATGTAATTACTACATCTTTGACCTCTTCGTTCAGATGGCGGCTGGCATCCCCTGCCATTTTCTTCAGGATCAGGGCGGAAATCTGCGCCGGGGAATAGCTCACTCCGTCATACTCGATGGCAAAGTCCGAATTTCCCATAAGGCGCTTTACCAGGGAGATGGTGGCCTTGGGCTCCAATACCGTATTTTCCTTGGCCGTCTCGCCCACTACCACATTTTCGGAACTTTCAAAATAAACCACGGAAGGAGTTACATTGCTTCCTTCCAGATTGGGTATTACCTCTGCATCTCCCACATCGTTGATATATGCCATACAGGAGTATGTTGTGCCCAGATCGATTCCTAATGTTTTCATGTGATATCCTCTCTTTCGTTTTTATATGCTTTTTCGCATTTGCTGTCTTTTCGTATTTGCTGCCTGTCGCGCTTACTGTTTTCCCCCATTATCCTGATCATAGACATAGACCTTCACATTCTCCTTCATGATGGTACGGTCCCTGTATTTATATCCATCGCACAGGCTTACGGCAATTTTCTTATTCATCACTTCCCTGTTCACAGGTACTTTCTTCAGCAGCTTCTGGTTTCTGGGGTCGAATTCGCTGCCCGGCTCTGCCCGGAAAATCTCCACATCATAAGCCTCCAGTACATCCCGGATGTCTTCTCCGTAGTCAAGAAGCTTCTGGACGGAGATCATGGCGTCCTTTCCCTCCTTTTCCATAATGCCCCGGCACTGTCTGATGATATTGTTCCTCATCTGCACCAGCTCCAGCAGAAGCGGTTTCAGGATATCGCTGTACATACCCTTCTTATATTCCTGCACTTCCGCATAAAGAGTTTTTGCCATAATGTCCTGGCTCTCGGATGTCCGGATCTTCTCGTCAAACTTCCTGTCGAGCCGGTCCAGACGCTGGTTTAACAGAAGCAGCTGCTCCTCTGTTCCGCTATCCTGTTTCCCTGAAACATCCCCTGCCGATTCCTGCTCCCCGCTTTGTCCCCAGGCCGTGCCATCCGGCTCCTGCGAAGTCTTCTGAGGCCTCTCTTCTGCCGAACCAGGCTCCCGGAATGCCTCTTCTCCGGCCCCTTCCGGGTTCGTCAGCAGCGCTTCCTCCCTGTTTTCTGTCTCCTGCCGTCCCTCTCCCACAGATCCGGCGTTTTCCTTCCCTGCCTGCACTTCAGGCTGCAAAGCCGGCGTCTCCTCCACTGCCTGAACTTCCTCCGCCGTCGGGGAATTCATGGAAAATCTCTCAGTGTCACTGCCTTCCATCTCCTGCACACCTGCTGTATGCGCCTCCGGGTCGTAAGTCTCTCCCCCTCTGGTTCCCTCCGTCTCCGGCCTCTGCGCATTCTGCCCTTCGCGTCTCTCAGCCTCCGGGTCGTAGGTTTCCCACCCCGTGGTTCCCTCCGGCTCCGGTTTCTGGCTCCTCTGTCTCTCGCGCCTCTCTGCTTCCGGATCGTAGGTCTCCCATCCTGTGGTTCCCTCCGGCTCCGGCCTCTGCGCATTCTGCCCTCCGCG
>CAJTSY010000054.1:0-7734 GCA_910578995.1 uncultured Acetatifactor sp. | reverse complement strand
TCTCCCATCCTGTGGTTCCCTCCGGCTCCGGCCTCTGCGCATTCTGCCCTCCGCGTCTCTCAGCCTCCGGATCGTAGGTCTCCCATCCTGTGGTTCCCTCCGGCTCCGGCCTCTGCGCATTCTGCCCTCCGCGCCTCTCAGCCTCCGGGTCGTAGGTCTCCCACCCCGTGGTTCCCTCCGGCTCCGGTTTCTGGCTCCTCTGTCTCTCGCGCCTCTCTGCTTCCGGATCGTAGGTCTCCCATCCTGTCACCTGACGTCCCTTCTGATTTTCGGAAGCAGCCTTACTCCCCCACCCATTATCCTGCATCTCATACCTCTCCTTTTCCTCATATTTTATCCTGCTGTCATCTATGATCCAGTTTCCATTTACGCTTCATCGCCTGCTGCGATCCAGGTTTCTTTTACTCCCGGTCTCCCGTTTATCCTGCCACATTTCGGCAGGTACGCCTCCGACGAAGTTTACAGGCCTCCCATAAGCGTCAGCACAGCATTTCCCAACAGGAACAGCGAGATCAGAAGGAACAAAATCCCGTATCCCATGTCCTTCCGGTTCTTTTTTACGGCTCGTACCGCAAGAACCGCTGAAAGCACCGAAAATACTGCCGCTGCCGGAGCCCACACCGCCGTTGCGGCCAGGGCCGTCAGGGTAAGCACCAGGGAAGCGCTCAGCGCCGTGTGTTTATTTTCCTTTCTGTAAAAGGTCGATTCCACCTTCACACTGCAGCTGTCCAAAATCGCCCCTCCGTCGGCCCTCACGGTAACGATACACTGCCCGACGCCCTTGGCCACAATCTCCGGATAGCCTTTCTCCAGGCTCAGCACCGCCACCCCGGCGTCAGTGGACGTCCACTGCCAGGAATTGTCATAGCAGTCCTGGGGATAGGTCTCCACCCCCACCATACAGCGGTCCCCCACATACAGGTTCACATCCCTTCTGCTGATGGCGATTCTCTGAATCCGGGGCTTTACCTGAAGCGTCACACTGTCCTCTGTGCGGGCTCCCTTTACCGTAATCCGGACCGTCCCGCCTCCCGTGCCTTTCACCATCCCCCTTGCATCCACTGCCGCCACTTTCGTGTCGGAACTGCTCCACCGGCAGGATCCCAAATCCTCCGCATCCACAGGCTGTGCCTTCAGGGAAAGCTGCATCTGGCATCCTTCCCCCAGCCATGGCCCAGGTGCCTGAATCTTCAGGGATACGGCATAATTGTGCTCCTCCACGGTCAGCGCCAGGGAGGCGAAGGGAATGGCGTTCCCCAGGGAAAACAGATATACCCTGGTAACGCCCCCTGCCAGAGCCTCCAGATTCAGGCCGCTGCTCCTGGCCACCGCCGGGTTGTCGATCCTGACCTGTATCTCCGGCAGCGGCTCCCCGGGGGGAATGGTGCTTACCCTGATCCGGCAGCCCTGCCCCTTCTCCAGAACCGGCAGCTCCTCCGCCGTCAAAATGGCGTCTGTCCGGCTCAGCATGGCATACATCCGGCCGTCCTCATCCTTCATCGACCCGGCCTCCAGATTCTGGGACCGTATCTCATCCACCAGGTCAGGAATCACATACTGTGCCGCATAGAGAAGCTCCAGCCCATGGCAAAGCTGGCTCTTCCTGATTCCCCAGTAATAACAGTGATTCTGCCACAGCACTTCCGGATGATCCGACAGCACCATCACCATGGCCTCCCCGCTTCCGAAAGTCCTGTCCGTCCGGACCGCCCGTGCCTCCTGCATACTGCCCGCCAGATAGACCGTATCCTTTCCGGTACTTCCCCCGGAACCCGCGGTCCGGAATGTGGCCCTGATCTCGGACAGGGTTCCCGGCATCACGAATCCCCCCTGAAAGCTCTGCATGACCCGGTATCTGGAGACGAGCTGCTCCAGCTCCCGGATGTCCACCCCCGGAGCCAGGCACAGCTCTGTGTCCGTCCTCCTGGGGGATACGGGACGGCCGTACCGGGAACAAAGCTTTGCGAATTCATCAATACGGTCCTCGTAAAACATGTCCAGACGGAAATCTCCTTTACGGAAACCGCAGCAGCCCGGAGCGGAAGCGGACATATCCTCCAGAAACCTGGTTTCAAATTCCTCCCCGGTGACGGTCATCGTGAACCTGTCATTGATTTCCTGTTCCAGTGCCGGAAACAGGGCATAAGCCCAGGACAGGAAGGGCCTTTTCACAAAATTATTCAGCTCGCTGTAGGGAGATATGCCCTTTCCGTTAATGGTAAACTCATTTACCATATTATAAGGATTGATTTTTACCGCTACCTCGTTCATCTACAGCTCATCTCCGATTTTGTCCTGTTCCTTTTCTATATCCTCTTTCGACATTTCCCCTTTTCCTTCCTTCAGCTCAGGGTACTCCTTCTCCATTCCCTCCCGGAATTCTGCCTTCTGCTTTTTGGCGTTTTCCGTAATCTGCGTCTGAAGTTCGTTCTTCTCATCCGGGCTCAGATCGCTCCTGCGCTTGAGCATCTCCCCGTGGGCCCTCACCGTGCTGTCGATCTGATTGTCGAAATCCTCAATCTTCTTCTCGGCCTCAGCCTTCCTCTCCGCACTGCTCTCCCTGTTGTCCGTCTCGTTCACTCTCTCGAATCCCATTTTACCCCTCCTGCCTTTTTACTTTCTGCGCCGCGCCGCCCTCTCCAGCTTTCTCATCAGGAACTCCTCCAGATACTCACAGGCCTGGCTTTCCGTTTCAAATGACTCCAGGGGTGTCTTCCCTCCCCTTTCGCCTGCATAGACAATCCACCTGCCCTTTTCCCAGCAGATTCCGTATGCCTCCTCCGCATATCCCTTCAGACAGTACCAGTCCTCCGGCACCTTATGATACCGCAGGCGCCTCTCCAACTCACTTATCGTCATCCTCATACACCTCCTCCAGGGCCCCGCTGTTCAGGTAATAGTCCACCGTCTTCTCCAACTTATACTGTTTCGCGCCTCCCTGCTGCTCAAAGTTGGGGGCCGCGGTTCCCTCCCTGCAGTTAATATCCTCTGTCACCCTGTACTTATGGTATTCCACCGTCTCTTCCTTATAGGGAAGGGACCGGGATTCATAGGACGCTCCCTCCGGGGACACAAAACTTCCCCTCTCGCTTCCATAGCGGTCAACCACAGTCCCTTCCTTCAGGACCCCTTCCTTCACCTCGTACCGCCGGTCAAAGCCGTCCTCCTTCTTCACCTGGTCGTCATCCCGGACATATTTCCCGTAGCTCTCCCAGTCGATCCGGTTGTTTCCCCTGGCATCTTTCAGGATTTCCCCGTTTTCATTCCTCAGGTAAAATTTCTCGTCCCTGACCTCCGGCCTCCCCTTGATCTCTTCCCCGTCCTTGTTGTACTTTACCTCCAGGCCGGATTTTTTCTCCGGCTTCCCGCCGTCCAGCTCAGCGCCGATCTCCTCCCGGGATTCCTTCACCTTTATCCCGGCTCCGGTTCCCTGCCTGCCCCCGGAAACCGTGCGTTTCTCAGGCTTTTCCCCATTAAGCTCCGCTCCGATGTTCTTCTGGGCCTCCTTTATCTTCTGCCGGTCCGCCGCGCCTTCCCTGTTTTCGGCTGTCTCCTTCTCCCCTGCATCCCTAAACATCCCTGTCCTCCGTCAGTGAAACAGTGTGTTGTATACAATGATGTACTTGCTCGTCCCGTCCTCCACCAGCCTGCTGTAGATCAGATACTGGCTCAGCAGCTTCTTCTTTCCTGCGTTCATGACCAGATAGTGGTCCAGTTTCTTTAAGAAAACACTGTGCCAGAAAAAGATCTGGGTCTCGTCGTCCTCCGTCACATTGTTAAAGTCAATGCCTCCCAGATGCTGCTCCAGGATATCGAACAGATTCCTGCACCCCGCCAGGGACATGAGATAATCGGCAAACCTCCTGCTGTCCCGTTTCCGGCTCATATCCGCCGTGATCTTTTGGACGCCCTGGATGTATTCCTGAAGCTTGTCCTCCGGCACCGGCGCCGTCCTCATCAGGGCCAGTGTCTTCTTCTCGTCAAAGCTGCGCGCCGTATACTGGTTCAGAAGCTCCATGGCCGCCTTCCCCCGCAGGATCCGGACAGCGTCCTCCGGCACGGGCACGGCCTGCCTCCCATATTTTCCGGAAGCCGGACGTATCTTTCCCTGCACTGCCTCCAGCCAGTTGTTCTGCATGACAACCGCCACCCCGGTGCCAAGCTTCGACAGCTCCAGAATCTGGTCTTCATTCAGGCTCACGGACCTTCCCGCCGCCTTACAGTCCTCCTGTTCCGGCAGCCGCATGATAATCTTGGTGTTGGTATTTTTAATGGCGGAAATGTCCACTGCCGTAGGCGACTGGTCCACGATCAGGAACCCCTCCCCATAAGTACGCATTTCCGCAATGCTGTTGCTGATCATCTCCACAGACTTTCCGATGAGGCTGCTTCCCTCCCCGGATCCGGAACTCCGCTTCAGCAGATTATGGGCCTCCTCCATAACGGTTACATGCCTGAGCCCCAGATTCTGCCCCAGGGCGTTGGATGATCTGTATTCCGATAATTTCATCACGATTATGCCCATAATCAGGGCCTTGGTCTCCCCGGAGCCCACCCTGCTCAAGTCCACGATGCAGTTCTCGTCATAGAGTTCCCTGTCCTCCACATCGCAGTCCCCGCAGAAAATCTGTCCCATGATTCCGTTGGTCAGGGAAGCCACCCGGGTCACCAGGGCTCCTGTATAATCCCCCTTGGTGTCCGAGGAATAAGCCGACGAGCTGATGATCCCGGGAAGCGTCTTCAGCAGATCCCTGAAAGTGGGATACTGGACCGCCCCTTCCCCCAGATACATGGAGTTAGCCAGATCCCATCCCTTCTCCAGATACATCCGCTCCATGGCATCCTTTAAAATAGCCGGCATGGCGGCATACATTTCCCAGCAGGCATTAAAGATCTCCACCAGGCGGTCCAGATGCTCCAACACATGGACATGCCCGTCAAATCGGAAAGGATTGATCTGAAGCATGCGGTGCCACCGCGGATTTGTGGTAAATATATGGATACCGGGCAGTCCTCCGAAGGCGGCGGCATATTCTCCCTTTGCCGGTTCGATCACCAGAAAGGGCACCTGCTCTCCCGCCAGCTCTTCCAATATGCAATAGGTAGTGTTGGATTTTCCGGAACCTGTAGATCCCGTGATAAAACAGTGGGCTGTCAGACTGTCCAGATCCAGACTGATTTCATGGTCCTCATCCAGACCCATATGATGGATCCGTCCAATAGAAATGCTGCGGCCCTTCCTGCCGGCAGAACCCTCGGCAAACACATTACGCCCGAATTCAGCGATACTGCAGACATGGATGCCGGACACAGACTTATGGGGAATCCCCATCACAAGGGGAAGTTCCTTCCCGCTGACAAGATTGGCGGCCGGAACGATCTGGCTGCTGAAACTGCCCTCCCCCGGCACCTCCATCAGGGGATGGATTCCGTACCTCATATACTCCAGAATCTGGTTCGTCTGGTACATGTTCCGGATTCCCCAGACATTGACAAAAGAATTCTCCACACCGGTATTCTCCCCGGATACCAGTGCCTTGTAAGAATTGGCCGCCACCACCGCAGTCTGAATATCCTCCGCCAGGAAATAGCAGGCGCACTCCCACATGCCAAAGGATTCACACTCCGAGATACGCGCCATCTGCCTGTCGATCTTCTCCGCCAGGGCCTGAACGGATTTGTTCTGATGCTCCAGTGTGATGGTTCTGGAATCCCCCTCCGTCTGTGTCCGGGTTTCATTGTCCCCGCCTCCGGTGCTGCGGGAGGAACCAGTAGTCATGGCCCTGGTCCAGGACTCCCCGGTTGAATATCCCCTGCTGGAGGAGGACGAGCTGCCCGAGCTGAAGCCGTGGAAGCCAAAACCGCTGTTTTTCCCCTCCGTGACGGTTTCCGAATGCCCTGTATTCCTTCCCGTGGTATTGCTGACGCTGTTGTTCACCGAATCGGCAAAATTGGTAAAACGACCCTCAGCCAGGGCCTGGCTGGAATTCGTCCCGAAAGCCAGGGACGTCTTTAAAAAGGGGGTCAGGGAAGAATACAGTTCCTCCAGCCCCCGCTTGCGGGTCTCCAGGTCGGTCTTGGATACAGGCGTGGCAATAAACAGGGCGGTATAACTCTCCCCCTGCATGGTATCCACAAACTTTTCCAGCCCCTGGACAAATTTGTCCTTATCCTCATCCCTGGGCGAGGGAACCACGGTGACACAGGCCACGTTTTTACAGGCATTCGCCCCCGGAGAGGATACCATGTCCCCCATGAAACGTTCAATTTCGCTGTTCACCATGGATTTCAGCCTGCTCCCGCAGAAATTACCCCGGAAACTCTTCTCCAGGATCTTTCCCGCGGTGGCCGCGTTCGCTTCCGAACGCACGCCTATGTACATGGAGGCCCCCTTCGGCTTTCCGTCCAGAATCAGCAGGACAGAGCTGTCCACATCCTGCAGCGCGCTGTATACGCTGATCAGTTTATCATTTACGTTCTCTTTTTTATCGTATACTATCTTTTCCACCCTGAAAAGACGGATACTTCCCGTAGAGCGTTCCTGCGGATCCAGGGGAAGCACACTGTTGCCGGACAGCTGGATCAGGTAATTCCTGTTGACGAATTTATCCGCCGTCAGCATGCCCGTCTCCAGTGTGTTTCTGTTCCGCAGCTCCTCCGCTGTCAGGTTCATCAGCCGGTCCATGTCAAATGCCTGTGGGAGTGTAAGAAACGCCCAGTGCAACCAGTTTCTTAATGCGCTCGTTTTTATCCGGATGACTGGACATCAGATTGGCAAAGAGCCCCTTGTCATGGGCTGCCGGGAAACTGTCCAGCAAACCGCACAAGGCTTCGCCATAACCCAGGTTAAAGGAAAACTCGTCCGCCTCATATTCCTGGCTCCGGCTGGACTTCATCACCAGCATGGTTCCCAGCTTTGTCCACAGGCTCATCAGCTTCACCAGGATAAAGTCCGTAATAATCGCACTGACATGCATGATCAGGGCTGCCGCCACATTATCCCTGTCCCTTGAAAACATCGCCACCATCAGGCTGATAGTCTTAAAAATCTTTCCCCCGATCCTCACCATTACGAAAAAGGCATTCACGATCATATTGCCCACGGTTACCACCAGAATCAGGTCCGTGTCATGATGGGCCAGATGCCCCATCTCATGTCCAAGGGTGGCTCTGATCATCTCCGGATCCTGCTGCAGCATCCCCCGGGTAACGCATACCGTTTTCCGCCCGGTGGCAAAGGCATTCACATCCTCGCTGTCATTCATGTACAGCTCCACGTCATCCGGTATCTCCGGATTCACCTGCCTGGCCTTCCCAAGGACTTCCCGAAAAATAGGCTCAATAAAATTACGTACACTTTCATCCTTTATTTCGCCGCACTTCGTCTGCTTCCGCACTATATACTCCCCCAGCGGAGACAAGGCCACCGCGAGAGACACCAGATAAGCTGCCAGGCCTATCAGCATCGCGATCAAAGGATTTGTGGAAAAACTGCCTCCCAACAGAGCCGACACGATCAGCGTGTTCAGAATCAGGTAAAAAATGACAGGAAAATTAGACTTCCGAAGAAGATACTGAAAAAAAGACACTATGTACATTTTGCTCCCTCCCTCTTTTGAATCCACCTCATAAAATGAATTTTTGCCCTCATAAAACCGTTTTTTATTATAGCACATAATATTACAAAAGTCCAGCCTTTCCGCAGACCATTTCGCTACTGGTTTTGCCGTCCCC
>CAJTSY010000053.1:5627-24849 GCA_910578995.1 uncultured Acetatifactor sp. | reverse complement strand
TAGGCACAGGAGTGGGCTGCGGTGTTGGGGCCTCTGTAGGCACGGGAGTAGGCAGGGGTGTTGGGGCTTCTGTAGGCACGGGAGTAGGCAGTGGAGTTGGAGCTTTCGTGGGTACAGGAGTAGGCTGCATAGTAGGTGCTGCCGTCGGAACCGGGGTTGGGTTTGCTGTAGGTTCTGGAGTAGGTATTTCGGCAGGGGCCAAAGTAGGACTCGGTGTGGATGATAAAGTCAAAGGGGTAATTGGAGCAGGCGATGGTGTTGCCGGGGGACTTTGCGCAGGTGCGTAAGGACTGGCGGTTGCTTGAGCAATGGCCGGACTGGGGATACTTTCTTTAGGCAGTGCACTGTCATCTGTGGTAAAACCAAACCCGACTAAGCTGATGACTGCTACAAGGATGAAAAAGCCTGCCTCTTTAAAACTTTTTTTGTAAGACCGCCTCCGGATGATGTTTACCAATCCTATTGTCAGGAATATGGGGATCCAAATCAGGCTCCCTATTACAAGTAGCAGAAAAATAATGTTCATGGTGAACTCCCCTTTTCTGTAGATTTTATTAAAACGCCGTAGCGGTTTAACCTTTAAAACTTTCTCCTTAACTCAACCACTTTACCAATGATGCGAACCGGTTTCTCCGTGATTTCCTGGTTAGAAAAATCAAGTGGTTCATAAGTGGGGTTATTGGCTATCAGTTCAATTCCATCTTTGTATTTACGCAGGCGCTTACATGTGGCATCGGTTCCGTTGACTGTGGCGATAACAATATCGCCAGTTTCAGCATCCTCCTGTTGGCGTACAATGACGATATCACCGTCGCATATACTGGGGATCATGCTGTCCCCGTGGATCTGTAGGCCAAAGAATGTTCCGGTTCTGGCCAGTTCTTCAGTAATCTCTTCGGTGTCAATGATGTCTTCTACGGCCTCAATCGGGATGCCGGCGGCTACACGGCCCAGAACGTTGATGACAACCGCCTTTCTTTTGCTGCTTTTGGGAATGGTTTCCCAACCCATTAAGTAGGCTACAGTAGTATCCAATATGTTTGCGAATTCTACTACCTTGCTTTGAACAATATCATTTGTGCCAGTCTCTATCTTTGCAATGGATGATTTGTTCTTGTACCCTAATTTGGCGGCTAGTTCCTCTTGGGTCATTCCTAAAGATTCTCGTTTTTCCTTGATGCGTTTCCCGATGTCAGCCATATTTATCACCTGAATCCTTATGTTGTTAGAATCAATATATCATAAAGTTTCCTTAAAATCAATATTTTTTGAATAAATGCAAGAAAATAGTTGACTTTAAATCACGAGAGTGCTATATTACAGACAGATGATTTAAAATCATCAAGAGAGGAGGGAAAGAATTGACTGATTCAGAAGCACTAAGGAAACTAATTGAAAGCAAGGGTCTGAAAATGAAATTTGTTGCGGATTATCTGGGACTTTCAGCATATGGACTTCAACTTAAAGTGGACAATAGGCAGGAGTTCAAAACCAGTGAAGTGGCGGCTCTTTGTGAATTGCTTGAAATTAATTCTTTGATGACAAAAGAAGAAATTTTTTTTGCAAAGAAAGATGATTTAAAATCACTAATGGCATAGAGAGGAGGTGAGGACGGATGAAGAATTTTACTGCTGACATGTCTGCATCAGAGAAAGAGGCTGCAAGAGCGGTCTTTGCCTATGAAATTGCAAAGCTGATATGTGAACAGGTGAGCCACTATTCTGAGATGCTTGGAATTCTGGATACCATAAGGCTGCAGTTTGACATAGTAAGAGATTTTGCAGAGTTGAAGCTGGAAGATACTCCAAGGAACAGTTTTGGACAAAAGATTCCAGTGCCAGAAGCAGAAAATCCTGGCACTGGAAAAGAATAGCTATGGCAGCTCTTCTGCAGAACCGGTGTTGATTATTATTATATCCTTATAATCAACAATCAGGCGGTTCAAAAATTTGCCGTATGCCAGTTCGTGGGCCGTGTGCTCAACTTTGGGGGTTGGTTGTTCCATAAGGCTGTCCTCCTTTCTATGGACTCGGCCATGGCAGTGGCCTGTAAGTACAGTATAAGGGGAGGGGCAGGAAAAGGCAATAGACGGGAGCCTGGAAGGCAATGTCATTTAGTTAGATGCGTGAGCCGTTAAGTTAAGGAAAATCTGTCATGGCAGAGTTTTGCAATTTTCAAATTCGGAAATATACATTTACAGAAAAATATCTTAAATTCACTGTTTGGCGTGGTGCCCGTAGGAGGATTATTTCGTGAAAAGGGAGGATTTTGCCTTGAAAAGTGGATATTTTGAAAGAAGAAAAGGGACTACCCCGATTTCATGTGAAGATCGGGGTAGCTGATAGGTGTTAAGCCTGTATTTTGGAGAGAAGAGCTTCTTGTAATGCTTGGGAGAAGTTGATTCCCATAGAAATGGCACGGTCATTCAGCCATGACGGTATGGTCAATGTCTTTTTTACTGCCTTTGTGTCCTTATACTGGTTAATGTCGCACGATACAAGGGAGGAAAATCCGTCAGCCGCGTGAATGGCAGAAATATCGGAGGGAGAAGCGATATTATCTCCATGTTCTAACAATGACAAAAGATATCCGGCAAGTGCTTCTTGCGCCATTTCCATAGCTTCTGGAATGGTGGAACCATAGGTATTGCATCCTTTCAAATCGGGAAATTCCACCCAGTAGGATTCGGCTTCCTTGTGGAAGATGGCAGGATATACAAATAACATAAAAAACCTCCTTTTTACTTTTTTGAAAGGCGGAGCTATTTCAGCCCCGCATCTTTCAAAATTTGATGTAGAAGACCGGTAGGAACATCTTTTCCATGTACGGGAACTGAAACGGCCATACCCTCTTTTCTGAAAATATGGTGACTTCCGTTGATTCTGTCAAGTTGCCAGCCATTTTTCTTTAAGAGTTTAATAAGATCCCTGTCTTTCATGTTCCACCTCCTTACAAAAACAGCATAACACGTGCGACACGTGTTATCAAGGGGAGATTCAAAAAAATAGAAAAAGATACAGGTACGGTGATGTACCTGCATCATTTTTCGGAATTGGAGCTTTCAGTCAAGTATTTAATGAAAGAAGAAACAGCATTCACCTGTTCATCACTCAAGGAATCAATAGATTCTAAGACCTGCTTTTTAGCCAAAGATACACCTTGATTAGAAAACATTTCACCTTGTCCGTTTTCCAGCCAATCTTTACTTACATTAAAGACATTTTCAATAAGCAACAGTATCCGATCAGGCGGATTGACCTTACCCTGTATAATTCTGGAAAAATAACCAGGGTCAAGATTTATTTTTATAGCAAATTGGCGTTGAGAAATATTCAGCTTATCCAAAAGGATTTTCAATCTGTCACAAATCATAATAGTCACCTCACCAGTGAAAGCATATCAGAAAATATTGCTTATGTCAATGAAAAGTATCAAAATAGCACTTGACAAGTTGCCATAAGCAATACATAGTATTGTTAAAAGCAATAGAAGGGAGGAGGAATTGATGACTAAAGCACAACAGGCATTAAAAGAGGATATTGAGAAAATCAAGGACGATGCCACGATTGAGAAAGTAAGAATTTTCATTATGGGTATTTTCGCACAGCAGAGTATATCCGAGAATCAGCGCAATCCCCCGATGCGGACGGTTCAATTACAGAGATAGGAGCGTAACATGAACGAAAACCCAATTTTAGAGCAGTTGAAGCGTGAAGCCCTTTACGCACAGTGTTCCTTCTCCACGGAGCTGCTGTATCAGACCTATGGAAAGGCACAGATGGCAAGACAGCTTGAAGCTTTGACGAAATCAGAGTTCATGGAGATTAACCATATGACGGTATATTTCATGAACACAGACAGAGAGTATATAAGGAATTGCAACAGAAACTATAGAGAGGGCAGAGCTTTAACTTAACGGAGGATGGACTTAAGTAAATGACATTGGGTAACGACTGCAACTCTTTGGTATTGGTGATTTTTTAGACTCGCTAGAAAGTTCTATCAGGACATCGCCTAATTGTTTTGCATCCATTGGCATCTCTCCTTTCTTTTGTACTCAGCCATGGCAGTGGCCTGTATAACCAGTATAAAGGAGCAGGGAGGAGAGGTCAATGGGCCGCAGGTGGATAGGAAACAAAAGGCATAGGTAAGAAAGAGAGGAGGTGAGGACGGATGAAGAATTTTACTGCTGACATGTCTGCATCAGAGAAAGAGGCTGCAAGAGCGGTCTTTGCCTATGAAATTGCAAAGCTGATATGTGAACAGGTGAGCCACTATTCTGAGATGCTTGGAATTCTGGATACCATAAGGCTGCAGTTTGACATAGTAAGAGATTTTGCAGAGTTGAAGCTGGAAGATACTCCAAGGAACAGTTTTGGACAAAAGATTCCAGTGCCAGAAGCAGAAAATCCTGGCACTGGAAAAGAATAGCTATGGCAGCTCTTCTGCAGAACCGGTGTTGATTATTTCTTCTAAATCAGCTATGTTGTGGCATTGCTGATACAGCTTATAGAGTTGACCATCGGAAAGCTTTATATCCTTATAATCAACAATCAGGCGGTTCAAAAATTTGCCGTATGCCAGTTCGTGGGCCGTGTGCTCAACTTTGGGGGTTGGTTGTTCCATAAGGCTGTCCTCCTTTCTATGGACTCGGCCATGGCAGTGGCCTGTAAGTACAGTATAAGGGGAGGGGCAGGAAAAGGCAATAGACGGGAGCCTGGAAGGGAGGAGTTATGACGGAGAAAGAGAAAAGGATACTGGAAAAATTTGTCCTGCTTATGCCGAAGCTTTCGGACAGTGACAGAAGTTATCTGATCGGGATGGGCGAGGGGATGGCGATCAAGGCAAGGCAGGAGCAGGGGAGCGGGCGGCTTCCGGAGCAGGACGGGGACCGGAGGATGGCGGTATAGGAGGGAGGTGAGGGGCTGAATGAAAAACACAAGGAACAGCGCTCCGGCATATGTGTTCTATGTACTGGGGTGTCTTGTCGGGATTGCCATAGTCATACTGCTACGGAATTAAGACCCTGACAATGCAATCAGCCATGACGGCGGTCAGGATCCCTGCAATGAAGCTGATGATGCGGTTCAGCCAGAGCTCGGAACGCTCCAGGGTGTATATGGATGAGTTTTCCCCTGCACGGATGGCATAAGGGCGGTTGCTGTTGTCAGGGCAAAAGAGATCGGCACAGCCTACAGCCTGCAGGGCTTTCAACACTTTAAGTTTTGACCTTGTGTTGGAAAATTTGACTGCGGCTTCCCCGGTAATAGTATCGTTGTTGTCGCGCCATAGTTTTTCAAGTTTCCGTAAGCAGAAATGCATTTTAACCCGCATGATGATTCCGTTCATAGAGCCGCCTCCGTTTTTTAATTCATTATAAGGGGGACGGCGGGAAAAGGCAAGACGAACATGTGGGCGGATGGCGGTATAGAGAGGAGGTGAGGAAGGTGCTAAAGAAAATTTATCAGGAGTTGGTAGCGATAAGAAAAGGGCTCCAGGCTATTAGAAATAGCGAAAAGCCCTTTTCTGAAAAAGAATTCCGGGCTTACATCAATCGTCTACTTGCAGAAGAGTACTTACATGGAAGAGAGTCCATAGTCATAAACGAAGAAAGGAAGAAATATGGACTCGCCCCCGTATTAGGCGGAGATACTGCTATCACAAGAATATCTGATAGCAATATTAAAACAGGAGGAGAATGCGGAGTTCCGCAGGATCCTGGGGGAGGAGCCGCAGAAACCAGTGGACTGCGGGAGCTGTAGAAACTTCAGGGAGCACTACATAAGGTCAGGCTACATCCTGATCAATGACGGCCAATGCATGGCAGGCAGGAGGGTGGCCAAAAGGACGGCGGACGGGAAAGCATGCAGGTGTTTTGAACCTGGACGGCACAGGATATGACAGAGAGTGAGGTGGAAAAATTGAGCGAAAGGGTATCGGTAGAAGAGGCTGCAAAAATTCTCGGAATGTCCGTGCAGGGAGTCCGGGAGCACATGAAGAGGAACCTGTTCGCGTCACCGATCGGCGAGGTAACGCAGCTAAAAGCAGGGGGGCGGCGCCAGTACCACATATACAGGGACATGCTGAACAGGCATGTCGGAAAGGAGGCAGGGAGTGAACCTGGAAGCTGTGACGGTGCAGGACTGCATCGAAATGCATGATTACAAGGGACTTACGGCGGTCCTGAATGACGGCCGTGTCCTGGGGTTCAGGGCAGAAAAAGACCCCGCGTCTGACGGGCGGCCAGCGCAGGGCCAAGCCATATAAGGATATGCCCATTATAAGGGCATGGGAAGGAGAAGTCAATGGGAAAATCAGAATTTACCGCACTGGAGGCGGCCATGGCCAGGGACTGGCTGAACATGCAGGTAAAAATCCGAGGCATGCAGAAGGCTTCCCACGCATTCAGCGGACTGGCGGCGGTGATCCCTCCGGACAGGGACATCCACATGTCCCATGGGATTGCCTACATGGCAGGCCTGCTCGGCCTGGAGTTGGAGGAGGGGCACTGGGGGGATTACACGTATCCGTGGGAGTACAGCTTCGTCTACGGCGGAACCCGGTTCTGCCAGATTGAAAGGGAAAGGCTGGAAGGATATGGAGAGGGAGCCGGACAGGAAATACCTGGTGGAGAAGTTCCTGCGGATGCCGGAACAGTTTAAGGAGGCCTTCCGCCGGAGGGAATGGGCGGAGGCAAAATATATATACGACAGCGCCATAGTTGTCGGCCTGTTCCTGGAGGTGCCGGAACCCGTGCGGGAACAGGTCTTCGGCAGCAGGCAGCACGAGGAGGCCATTGACGGCATGTTCCCGGAATGGATGGTGGCGCAGGTGATGCGGAATGCGTCATAAAGAACCGCCTGGGCTTTGAGTGCGTGGTCTACCGGATCCCCGGGGAGGCCGGGTTCTACGGGGCCAGGCGTGATCCGGGAACCGCATGGATGCCTGCGGAGGCGAACCCGGCATACCATGCGGGGAAGGGAAGTGCCTGCAGGTAACCGGTGCCGGGGACAGGCGGAAAGGAGGCGTCCGGATGAGGGCGGCGGAGATTTATATCGGAACCACCCTGCGCGGTTCCGCGAAGGGGACAGGGAAGGGGATGTACATCATGCAGTCCCGGACGGCGGACGGGAAAATATATGAGAAGAAGGCGGCGGTGGAGCTTGGCGGCGCCACGGAGTCCCGCCTGGTGCTGTACTGCCTGCGGGACAGCCTGTCCCGGTTCCGGTACGCCTGCGAAGTGACGGTACACACGGAGTGCACCTGGGTCGCATCCGCCCTCGGCAGCCGGTGGGCGGAGGCCTGGCGGGAGAGGGACTGGACAAACGGAAAGGGAAAGCGTGTAAAGGACCCGGGGCTGTGGAGGGACATCCTCTGGCACCTGGAGGACACGGGCCATGTGCTGCGGGCCGTGTCCGGGAAGCACGAATTCAGCAGCTGGATGCGCCTGAACCTGCCCCGGCTGTACGCCCCCCGGGACGTGTTCGGGGAGGTGGATGAGAAGGCCTTAAATTTTGTAAATGGCTGGACCGGCAGTCCGGCCGGGTACGGCAGGGGGTAACGGAAAGCAGCACCGGCGTACTGATAGAAAGGAGAAAAAATGGTACATAAATTCGGAGTATTTAACACAGTGGAGGAGCTGAACCTGGCGGCGGCAGCCCAGAAGGCGGAAGGGGATACGGAGGCCCTGTACGCCCTGGCTGCGGAGAACGGGATCGCCAGGGAGGATGCGGAGGATTATCTGGACGGCGTAGCAGAGGAACTGGCCACGCCCCTGATGGCGGCCTTGGGAAAGCTTGACCTGGAAGGGCAGGAGCTGGGACTGGAAAGCCAGCTGAAGGACTGGAAAGATTACATTGCATCCCTGTGCACGGAAAGCGGGGAACTATCCAGGGCAGTGTTTGCACCGGATAAAGACCTGGTATCCGTACTGGTAAAGGGGATAAAATACGCTTCCCAGAACAGGATTGTACTGCCGGACAAGATCACGGACCCGGCAGGGATCCCCAGAAACAGCGCCATCGGCATGACCGGCCGGGACGAGCTGCGGCGGATTGCAGAGGAATACTACCTGGGGGTGAAGGGGACATGACGGTATTTAAGGCAACGAGGGGGGACATGTCCTGCACCATGGGGAAAGGGACGTTTTTCTACCATCTGGGAGTTCCAGCATCGGCGGACCGGTCTGCCTGCGGGAGTGCGGGGCTGCATGCCTGCGAGTATGTACTGGACTGTACAAGATACTATAAGCTGGGGGACGGGAACCGCTTTTTCCTGGCGGAGGCCCGCGGGGATATCGCGGAGGACGGCAGCGACACCCGGATCGCCTGCACGGAGCTGACGCTGGTCCAGGAACTGACCAGCCGGGAGATCGCTGCCCATGCCCTGCTGTACATGGCAAGGCATCCGCGGAGGCCAGGCTGGGAGGCGCAGCGCATGATGGTGGATGTGGCCAGGGACCGGGCGGAGGCTGCATTTCCGGGTGCCATCGCCATTGCAAGGGGGTTCCGGCCTGCGGCAAGGGGGGCATGGGGGCCCATCTGGGCCTGGTCCGGGAGGTGTACGGGGAGATCACGGATGCCAGGCTCCTGACCGTGGGCAGAAACGGAATAAAGCCGAATACCTGGTATACCGTGGAGGACAACCTGCCGAAGGAGGCTGCCCTGGCAGCAGGCGCCAGGGTCCCGGCGCCTGCCGGGAGAAAGGGGGTCTGCAGCAGATGAAACGGAAACAGATTGAACAGGTCCCGCCGAAAAGGCCGGAAGGAATGAAAGGGGACGGAACACGGCATGTGGGGGCACAGCTGTCCGGGAAATACCTGATCCTGGATTTATGGAAAGAGAGGGCATGGGTGTGCCGGCACGTAATGGATGTGGAAACCGGGGAGTATGGATCCTATCGTCCGGCGGATTGTGTGTGGGTGGAAGAGAACCTGCAGAATGCCCTGTGCGATCAATGGCTCATGCCGGGTGAAAATATACTGCGGACAGCAAAAGAGGACCGGGAGCCGGTAGCGGATGCACTGGGTGTAAACTGGCCGGGAGCGGATATTTATGAAAAAATATCCTCCATGGAGTATTCCTATCTGCGGCACCGCCGGGAGATGAAGGAATGGCGCCGGGTGCAGAGGGTACGTGACCTGATGGACAGCGTGCCCACCGTCGGAGGAGCAGTATATGACTGGATAGCAGAGAGGGCGGCAGGCTCCCTGCAGTATGCCTTCCTCCGGGATAAAGCGTCCGGCACTTACCACTGCACAGCCTGCGGCGGTGATTTTACCCAAGGCGCAGCAGGCGTCCGGCCAAAGCACAGAAGGGAGATATCCTGTCCCCTTTGCGGAGAAACCATTGTGGTGGAGAAAGTAGCCCCTTTCCGCCAGGTGAAAACCCGCCTGATGCTGATCCACGGCCTGGACGAAAAGAGAGGGATCGAACGGCATTTTTCTGTAACGGTAGAGTGGAAAACCATGCGGACGGTAAGGCTGACAGAAACGATCCGCTGCATGCTGAATAAGGGTACATGGAGCCAGTACTACTGTGAATTTTATTACGCCCAGGACGGCAGCTGGGACAACAGGAGAAATCCCGGCAACTTAAGATGGCATCCGTGCTACCTAAGGGAATCCGGGAAGGCCTGGCGGATACGGCATACCAGGGATGGAGCGGTGTTTTTTCCTACATGGCATCCATGGGGATGAAGGCAGCCTATGACAGGCTGATGGCAGACTGGCGGAAGGACTTTATCCAGATGGCAGAGTACCTGGCAAAAGGACGTTTTTTCCGGCTACTGGAAGAGACATCGGAGGCAGTAAGCTATGATTCCGGCTATGGGGACCGGAATACAATGAATCCGAACGGGGCGGATATCTTTGAGGTGATGTATCTATGGGATAAACAGAAAATCAACCGCCTGCGCCAGGAGAACGGCGGTACCAACATGCTGGAATGGCTGCAGTGGGCGGACAGTGAAGGAAAAAAGATCGGCAGTGACGTCCTTGCGTGGTTTGAAAAAAATAAGATTTCAAACGGCGGCTATAAGAAGAGCAGGGCGTCAAAAGTTTTGTCCCCGGAGCAGCTGATGCACTATATCGAACGCCAGCGGGCGGAATCCTATGACAAAAAGCGGAATGCCGCATCTGTGTTTAATGCCTACGAAGACTACCTGTCCATGGCCGGGCAGCTGGGGAAGGACCTGTCAGACCAGATGGTATACCGTCCCAGGGAGCTGAAACGCCGCCACGACGAATTAGTTGAGGTGTACAGAAACTACCTGAAAGCCCGGCAGATGCGGTCAGAGTAGGAGAAGGCCAGGGAAGAGGCGGAGAAGATGGAGGAGAAGTATCCGGGCTCCGGGACGGTCCTGGCGGGGATAAAGCCCAAGTATGAGTATGAGGGGGAGCATTTCCGGATTACGGTGCCCGCAAACTTTTATGAGATTACCCTGGAAGGGATGGCGCTCCATCACTGCGTGGGCAATACAGAGCGGTACTTTGACCGGATCCTGCAGAATGAGACCTATATCTGCTTCCTGCGCAGGGCCCAGGAGCCGGAGAAGCCCTTTTATACGATTGAGGTGGAGCCGGGCGGGACCATACGCCAGCACAGGGGGATGTATGACATGGAGCCTGACATTGAGGAGGTAAAGCCCTTCCTGCGGGAATGGCAGAAGGAAATCCGGAAGCGGATGAAGGACCAGGATCATGAATATGCCAGGATCAGTGCCGTCAAGAGGGAGGAGAACCTGGAGGAGCTGCGGCAGAAGAACAATACCAGGGTACTGGAGGCACTGATGGAAGATTTGATGGAGGTGGTGTGATGGGGGACGTGATAAAGCTGTATGAAGGGGAACATGGCCTGGCGGATGAGAGAGGCAGGGAGAATACGGAGCTGCTCGCCTTTGCAAAATACCAGGATCCGGAAAAGGCGGCGGACCGGACTGCTGCCAAAATCAAGGAAGGCTTTATGGAAATGGGCTATATCCTGAAAGTGGCCAGGGATACGGGTATTCTGGCGGGATCAGGGTATGTGAACCATGAAGAGTTTGCAGAGAAAAGATATGGCCTGGACAAGGGTACGGTTTCCCGGTATATCCGGATTGTGGAGCGCTTTTCCGTAGGCGGCAGCAGCCATACCCTGCAGGAGGGATATAAGAATATCGGCTTCGCCAAGCTGTCCCTGATGCTGCATATGCCGGATGCCATAGCGGAGGAGATTACGGAGAACTACAGCAAGCAGGAAGTACAGGAGATCAAGGAAGAGATTGATGCGGAGCGGCAGATCAGCGATATCGAGGTGGCCATAGAGGCGGCGGAGGCGCCACAGGAGGAAGGAAGCCTGCTGGAACGGGCCCTCCGCCAGCTGGGGAAGGAACAGCCGGGACTCTTTGGAAAGCTTTGCAGGGCTGTCCGGGATTCAGTGGCGGATACCAGAATGATTGCCGTAATCATAGATATCCTGGCGCCGCAAGGGGATGCCGTCTATATGGTCCGGATTCCGGGAACAGGGAGGCTGATGCTTGCCGTATCCGGGAGTGCCGCAAGCGTGACAAATGTCAGGAGCGGCGAGAAGGAAAAGTATGCTGCAGAGGAACTGATGGCAGCAGTGGTGGGCATAACCAGTGAAGTCCATGAGGAACCCGCAGCAGAATCCGCAGAGGCGATGCCGGAAGAGCAAAAAGGGGCTGAGGCGGAAACAATTCTCCGTTCCGGACAGGAAACTGCGGAGAAGAAACAGAAAGAAGTTGCACCAGTGCAACTGAAGGAAAAACGAAAAGAATCCAAAGTCATAAAGGCGGCGCCTCCCAGGCAGACTGCAAAAAAGATGGAAAAAGCTGTGGCGGAGACAGTGCCGCCGGAGCCGGAAGCATCTTTACCCGGGCAGATGGAAGTAATGGATTATCCGGAAGCGTATCCTATGGGGGATGCTGCATGTGGGGATTTAGAGAAGCAGATCCCGGATGTGCACTATGAAGAAATTTTGGATGGAAATGATACGCAAACGACTGTCCCCGGGAAGCACAGCGGGGCTATGGAGCCGGGACTGGCAGCAGGCGCGCAAGCAATCGGCAGGTCTGCGGAATCCGGCATGGCAGCAGCCGTGGAAGAACAGCTGTCTACGGAGAAAGGCACAGCCGGTTTGAAAGACCGGGAAGGGGCACAGTATCTGCCGGAAGGCACTGCTGCCAGTACAGAGGAAAATGCAGAGTACATCCGGATGGAGGCGGACGGATGCCTGGAACGGCTACGGAAGACTTTTACCATATGGGATGGGGAAATCCCCCTGTCTTTCCTGGTAAAGGCACACCAGGATACCATAGACCTGGCAGCAGCTATAGAAAGGCTGATGGATATCCGCAAGCGTGCGATAGAAAGAAGCGAGAGGTTTTGAGATGGCGAAGAGCATCATGCATAATAAACGGGACAGGACATGCTATCTGTGCATGCTCCTGAATGGGGACTACGATACCAGGAGCAGCCTGCAGGAGCACCATGTCATGCCCGGCACAGCCAACAGAAAGCTGTCCGAGAAATACGGCTTGAAAGTCTATCTGTGCCTGGAGCATCATACGGCAGGGCCGGAGGCAGTACATAACAATGCCAGGCTGCAGAGGATGCTGCAGGAGAGGGCGCAGACTGTATTTGAGGGGAAGTACTCCCGCGAAAAGTGGATGGAGGTCTTCGGCCGTAACTTTATTTAGTCCTTTTGGGAAATTTTGATACATCACAAAAGAGAATATTTGCAGGGGAGCTGGTTTTAACCGGCTCCCGGAAAGGAGGGTGTATGATCAGGGTGATATGCGACCGCTGCGGGAAAGAGATCCAGGCGCCTGGGAAAACGGGATATCTGGCATGGAATTTCAGGGCAGGCCATGGCGGGGAGCAATATCCTGGAAGACCGGGATTACTGTGGGACCTGTATGGGGACGATATTTGACTTTATAGATGCTGGGCCGGAGCAGGAGGACAGTGCAGACACCGGTACAGAAAATGGAGTCCTGGACAGGGACAAAGAAAGCGTTCCGGAAGCGGGACAGCCCGATCCGAAAGGAGAGGCGGCAAAACCTATTGTAGAGGCTCCGGGCAGCAGTGCCGGAACCGGAAAGAAAGCTGCCGGGCAGCAGGTGAGGAAACCCAGGAAGAACAGCGTTGACAGAGGGAAGATTCTGGCGCTGCGGGAGATAGGATGGAGTTTTGGTAAGATTGCAGACGATATGGGACTTTCCGAACAGTCTGTATGCAATGCTTTCTATAGATGGAAAAATGCGCAGGAGGAACAGATGCAGGAATAGCAAAGGCAGCGGCGGAAAAGGAGATAGCATGTGAATTATATTTCAATGATCAATTTATTCTGGGATTCGGCCACGACAAATCCGTTGTCAACAGGGCAGGTGTCGTTATACTTTGCGTTACTGCATGTATGCAACAGGAGCAACTGGGCAGAGTGGTTTCAGGCGCCGAATCAGGTGCTTTCCGTACTGACGGGACTTTCAAGGTCAGGAATACTGAAAGCGAGAAACGAATTGAAACAGAGAGGACTGATTGATTTCAGAGAAAGGGGGACGAAGGCAACTCTTTACAAAGTCACTATAGCAAATAGTACGCAAGTTAGTATGCAAAACAGTGCGCAAAATGGTATGCAAGATGGTGTGCAAAACAGTGTGCGAAATGGTAGCACATTAAAAGATATAGATATAGACAGAGATAGAAAGAATCCCCCTATATCCCCCATTGCGCTCTTTGGGGAGTTCTGTGCAGCGTATCCCAAAGCCGATGCGGACCGTCCGGGGGCGCAGTATGCCTACTGCAGGGTACTGCGGGAGGACTGCCACATCACGGAGCAGGATCTGGTGGCAGCAGCCGTCAACTATGCGGAGGCCGTCAGGATCCTGGGCCGGGAAGAGAAGTATATCCGGAGCCCGGAGTCTTTCCTGTCAGACAACTTCTTTGCCGGCTATCTGCCGGGGCAGTATAAGCGGCCCCAGGAAGGGACAGGGAAGGGGCGGAAAGGAAACAGCTTTAACAATTTCGCCCAGAATAGCTATGATTTTGCTGCTTTGGAGGAAGAACTGGTCAGTAACTGACTCAAGTTCAAAAGTTGCACTGGTGCAACCAGAAGAGAGGAGACAGGGCAATGACGAAAAATCCGGCAAACAGAATAAAGGATGCAATGTGGCGCTTCCTGATGGACGGCGGGCAGCAGGAGAACATACCAGGGCTGAAGGCTTCGGTATACCGCCTGATCCGGATGACAACCCAGAATACAGCGGGACAGCGCCCGGATAAGACCCCCACACACATTCCATGGGAAACCCTGGACATGGAGGTCATGCGGATAGTAATAGAGGCCACGGCGCTTGTGCTGTCAGGGCGCCTGGACGAACTGGAGGAAAATAACGAGGAGGAGCAGCAGGATGGGAAGACTGACACAGAAAGAAGCATCGGGCAGGTGGCAGATAAAAGGGATACCCTGGGAGAAGCTGAAGGAAGGTAAGACGATTGAAAAAGCAACCGGCCAGATTCTGTACGGATGTCTCTGCAGTTTGAAGGATTATGAGGACAGCGGGATGAGCCCGGAGCAGGTAATGAGTCTGAAAGATGAAGCGGAGGACATGGCGGCGCATGTATGCGATAAGCTGTGCCGCCATCCCCGGGAGATAACAGAGCAGGAAGAACTGGATGCAGTATGTAAGGGCTGCCCGGTGGATGTTTATGTGAAACGTGTTCTGGACACGGGCGCAGAGGAACAGGGGGAAGGCGGATGAATGCAGTTGTAAAGTATCCGGGCAGCAAGTGGTCCCTGGCTGACTGGATTATCAGTTTTTTCCCGGAGCACCACAGCTATCTGGAGCCTTATTTCGGCAGCGGGGAGAGGGTTGGGTGGAAGAACGACGTCCAGGGACGGGAGCGGGCCTATGCGGCGCAGGACTGGTGCAGGATGCCGGAGAGGATAGTCCGGGCTGCGGAGAGGCTTCGGGGCGTGCAGATAGAGTGCCGGCCGGCAGCAGAACTGATACAGCGCTTTAACCATCCCAGTGTCCTCATCTATGCAGACCCGCCGTATGTGCTGGGCACCAGGCACGGGAAGCAGTACAGGCACGAGATGGACAATGGGGACCATGAGGAACTGCTGGATGTCCTGCTTGCGCATAAGGGGCCCGTCCTTGTCAGCGGATATGACACGGAACTGTACGGCAGCCGCCTGCGGGGGTGGCACAGGGAGGAGCACTGGTGCCGCTCCCAGACAGGCGGCAGGAAGAGGGAAGTCCTGTGGATGAACTTTGACCCGCCTGGGCAGCTGCGGATTCCGTGGGGGAGGCAGATATGAAATTCAGCAAAGAAAAGTTCATGGAAAATGCACCGGTATGGGTAAAGCGCCAGTTAAAGGGACATGCTGATATTCTGGACGGGATGAAGGTTTCCTTTGAGTATGACGATGAATGGGGACTGATACCGCAGTATTTTGCGGAAGGAAGGGAGTATTACCTGTACCCGGTGGATAAGGACTGGTGTGTTTAGGATTTTGGGAAGGGCGGGGAGAAGGAAAGGAAAGTGCGGAATGAGTGGTGATTTAATCAGCAGGAGGGCGGTCATGGATTACCTGAGGGAGCAGCAGGCGAATGCCATTTTGGAGAAAAACAAAAACGGGTTTGTACCGGCGGATGTATGCGGGGGCATGGAACTGGCAGTAGATGCTTTCATGAACTTTACTGTACAGGCGCCTGCCGCCTACAGCGTGGGCAGTGTTGTGGGACAGCTGCGGGAACTGAATGAAAACGAATTTACTTACAGCAGGGTTATGCAGATTGTGAAGGGAGGCGGACTGGATGGGAAGGGTACTGCCGGTTCTTTTTAACGGGGAGGATGCAGCATTATACTTGGCAGGTGCAGGGAGTGATGGAGTTGCACCGGTGCAACTGAAGGGGCGACAGTAAAAGTTTTGGCGGCAGCAGGCATGGGGAGGAGACGTGGGGAGGATGACGAGAAAACAGTTGGAATCATACAGAAGCATAAAACGGGAAATCCTGGAGCTGAAATACACACTGGCCCATCCAGGGGCAGATGCCTCACAGGGGAAGTATTACGAAAGAAGAATCCATGCACTGCAGAAGGAATGCGATGCCATAGAGGGATATATAGAGGGAATAGGTGACAGCCTCACCAGGAGGATATTCCGGATGTATTTCCTGGAAGGGAAGACGCAGAGGGAAATCGCCGGACTCATACATATGGACAGGAGCACGGTCAGCAGAAAACTGAATGCCCCGGCCAGGTGAAAGGTCGGGGCATTCAGTCTATCCTACATTCAGACGTTCCTTCAGAGCATCCTGCAGCACGCGGGAAAGACTCAGGCCAGATTCGGTTACCTTGTCATCCATCCACTTTGGTATGCTGACAGTGCGTTTTACTGCCCGGCCGTCCTTGATATCGGCACGGATCAGATTTACAAATTCGCCGGGGGCAGTCTCAAAGCAGTCCAGGCCGCTTGCCAGTGGAATCTCCAGTTTCTTATCCGTAAGATATTCAATCCACTGTGTCAGTGCCGACTGTGCCATATACATAGCGTTTCCCAGGGACTTGCCTTCACTGATGCAGCCCGGAAGATCGGGATAGGTGATAGTAAAGGAGCCGTCTTCGTTTGGATGGAAGACAGCCGGATATACATATTCTGCCATGGTTATAACCTCCTTTATTTTTGTGTGGCAGCAGGGCTTTATCTTAGCCCTGCTGCCTTAAGAATGGATTTTGCGGTGTTCTCGTTTATTTCCCGGTGTCTTGGGACCTGCACCGGACGGCCTCCGTCTTTTTCGTAAACAGTGTGTCCGCCATCATCGCGGTCTGCCCTATATCCGGCAGATTCCAACTGTTTTACTAAGTCCCTGCGTTTCACCTGACCACCTCCTCCATGATTCTATTATATTACGTAAATTACATAATGTCAATAGGAAATACGTAAATTAAGTAAAAAATGTTAGGAATCTATCTGGCAATAATGTGCAAAAAGTCAGTTTATACTTTTTTAATAAAGTTGCACACAATTCACAAAATGCACACTTATAATAAAACTTAAATGGGCAAACAAATATTCGCGGCAGCAGGGCTGAAGGAGGCAGGATGGCGCAGGAATGGGCGAGAGCCTTTTACAAATCAAAAAAGTGGATAAAATGCCGTGATTCCTACATCAGGGACAGGATTATGATTGACGGCGGACTGTGTGAGGAATGCAGGAACAATCCCGGGTATATCGTGCACCATAAAGAAATGCTGACAGCAGAGAATGTATCAGACCCGGATGTGAGCCTGAACCACTGGAAACTGAAGTATGTCTGCCGGGAATGCCATGACCTGTATGAAGGGCATGGATTAAACAGGGCAGCAAAGCCGTTGTGTACGTTTGATACGGAAGGGCAGCCGGTATCGTTAAGGAGGATAGATCAAGAGGTTCGGCGAGATCCTGACACTCCCCCCTGAAACAGTTCCCGGCGTTTTTCCAAGGAGACCGTAGGGGTGGCTTTTCTGTAATACACGGGTCGCGCGTAAAGGGGGTGTGGTATATGGTGGACTATAACGACGTCCTGGATGAGGTCGAGCGCGAGGAAAAGGTGGACAGCGCGGCGGCATATCTGGAAAAAGTTAACCGGATTAAGAAGGAGGAAAACAGGATAAAGCGCCTTTTCAAGGACATTGAGGCGAACAGGAAAAAACTGGTATTCACTACCATTGCGGACGTGGCCTTCATGACGGTTACGATGCAGGATCTGCGGGAGACTATCATCCGGAAGGGCACCACGGCCATCTATAAAAACGGTGAAAACCAGTACGGTACAAAGCAGAGCCCGGAGGCCCAGATGTACCTGCAGCTTTCCCAGAAGCTGACCCAGGCGATGAAGATTCTGGTGGACTGCATGCCCAAGCCCCAGAAGACGGAAGGGCCGAAGGATGATTTTGACAGCTTTGTGGACGCGAGGGAAGACGTATGAATAAGGTGACTTATCCGCCTGACTATAATCCGATCCTGGAATACTGGGATGCCATTGAGAGCGGCCGGGAGACAGTCTGCAGCAAGACATACCGCTGGTACCAGCATCTTGCGTGGCTGGCAACCCATCCCGGGGAGTATTTCTATTCTTCCAAAAGGGCAAACCACGTTCTGGAATTTGCGGAGAATTACGGCAGGCTCTCAAAAGGGGCCGGAGCCGGAAAACCGGTGCGCCTGGAGCTGTGGGAGAAGGCCCACCTGGCATCCATATTTGGATTTATCGATATAAACGGCAACCGGATGTGCCGAGAGGCCGTGTTAATTGTAGGAAAGAAAAACGGAAAATCCCTGCTGGCATCCATAGTAGGGCTGTACATGCTCCTGGGAGACGGGGAACCGGGGCCGGAAGTATATGCTGTGGCCACAAAGAAGGACCAGGCGAAGATCATCTGGACAGAATCCAAACGGATGGTAAGGAAATCCAGAGTACTGCTCAGGAGGGTCAAGCCCCTGGTGGCAGAGCTGTCCTGCGAGCTGTACAACGACGGCACATTCAAGCCCCTGGCATCTGACAGCGATACCCTTGACGGTCTGAACATCCACTGCGGCCTGATGGACGAAATCCACCAGTGGAAGGACGGAAGGAAGCTGTATGACATCATAGCGGACGGTGTTACGGCCAGGGAGCAGCCGCTGATCTACATCACTTCCACGGCGGGAACCATCCGGGAAGATATCTATGACCAGAAATATGATGAGGCGGAGCGCGTCATTAACGGACTGACGGATGAAAACGGATATAAGGACATTCACTTTTTCCCCTTTATTTACGAACTGGACAAGCGGGAAGAATGGACGGATGAAAAGTGCTGGAAAAAGGCAAATCCTGGACTGGGTACTATTAAAAATCTCAAAACCCTGGCGGAAAAAGTCCGGAAGGCAATGGCGAATCCGCAGTTGGTTAAAAACCTGGTATGCAAGGAATTCAACATCCGGGAGACATCAACGGAAGCCTGGCTGACATTTGAGCAGATAGACAACAGGGAGACATATGATATTTCCCTGCTGAAGCCCAGGTACGGGATCGGCGGATGCGATCTGTCAAGCACCACGGACCTGACCTGCGCCACCATGATCTTCATGGTGCCGGAGGATGACAGGATCTATGTGAAACAGATGTACTGGATACCGGAAGACCTCCTGGAGAAGCGGGTCAGGGAGGACAAGATTCCCTATGACATCTGGAT
>CAJTSY010000053.1:0-5527 GCA_910578995.1 uncultured Acetatifactor sp. | reverse complement strand
AACCTGGAGGAGTACATAAGCCTGGCGGCGTAAGGAGGTGGGAGATTGGGACTGTTCCGGAAAAGGAAACATTTAAAGGGAGAAAAGGCCGGCAGAAATGTGATGCAGATGGTTACCACCTACGGGGAGCATTACTATTCCTGGGACGGAAAACTGTATAACAGCGACATTGTCCGATCCTGCATCCGGCCGAAGGTGAAGGCGGCAGGAAAACTGGCGGGAAAGCATATCAGGGCTGACACGGGCGCCCTGAAAGTGAATCCGGATGCCAATATCCGCTTCCTGCTGTCGGAGCCCAACCCGCATATGACAGGGCAGCAGTTTCAGGAGAAGGTTGCGACGCAGCTGTGCCTGAACAACAATGCGTTTATCCTGATCGTAAGGGATATTAACGGGAAGCCCATGCAGCTCTATCCCATCCCATGTGTGATGTGTGAGACAAAGTACATAAATGAGGAGCTGCACCTGAAGTTCCAGTACCGGAACGGGAAGACGGGGATTTTTCCTTATGAGCAGATCATCCACCTGCGGCAGGATTTTAATGAGCATGACATTTTCGGAGAGAGTCCGGCACCGGCACTGGCATCCATGATGGAGGTCATCCGGACCATTGACCAGGGGATTGTGAAGGCCATCAAGAACAGCGGCCTGATCCGGTGGCTCCTGACGTTCAACCAGAGCCTGCGGGAGGAGGACATCAAAAAGCAGGTGGAAAATTTCGTCAAGAACTACCTGGACATAGAGAGTGAAACCTTCGGGGCAGCAGGGGTGGATGCAAAAGCCGCGGCAACCAGGATTGAGCCGAAAGATTACGTGCCCAACGCGCTGCAGACCAAGGAGACCATAAACAGAATCTATTCGTTTTTCAACACCAATGAGAAGATTATCCAGTCCAGATGGACGGAGGATGAATGGAACGCCTATTATGAGGCGGAGATCGAACCACTGGCCGTGCAGATGGGGGAGACATATTCCGTCAGGCTGTTTTCCAGGAGGGAGAGGGGATGCGGGAACCGGATCGTTTTCGAGGCAAGCAACCTGCAGTGCGCAAGCCTTGCTTCCAAGCTTGCCATGCAGGCCATGGTGGACAGGGGGGCGATGACGCCTAATGAGTGGCGTGCGGTGATGAACATGGCGCCCATCGAAGGCGGAGACCAGCCTATCAGGAGACTGGACACCCAGGTGGTTGACATAGCCTGGAAGCTCCTGGATATGGCAGGGGATATGGAGACTGAAAAATTTGCGGCCATGTCGGAGGTGGTGGCAAAACTGGCGGAAAGTGTGGCCGGAAGACAGGATATGCTGCCTCTGGCATGCGCGGAAGGGGAGAAGGATGAAACACAGGATCAATATCAGGGGCGTGATGGTCCCCAATGATTACAAGTGGTATTACGATTATTTCGGGGAGGACTGCACCTGCCCGAAGGATGTACAGCAGGTTATGGATGCCTTCATGGAAGGGGATGAGATTGAGGTATATATCAATTCTCCCGGGGGCGTCATAGACGTAGGATCGGAGATTTATACGCTGCTGAAGGGCAGGAAGGATAATGTGAAAATCTACATTACCGGGGAGGCCTGCAGCGCTGCCAGTGTGGCCGCGATGGCGGCATACTGTGAGATGTCCCCCACTGCGCTGATGATGGTGCACTGCGTGTCTACCTACGCAGCGGGAAACCACAGCAGCCTTGAGCATACGGCAGAGGTACTGCGGACGGCGGACAGGGCCCTGTGCAGCGCCTACATGGATAAGAGCGGCATGTCCCAGGAGGAGAATGGCCTCCGGCCCGGCTTCCCCGCCCACCATGGCATTGCCCGTCCCCGGGTTCCGCCCGAAGTACACGTTAGCGACAAAAGCACTCCTGAAATACAGTAATTGCGGGTATTTACATCCTCCTAAATTAAGGTCAACTTAAGATACAGAAAAGCCACACCTAAGATAGATGG
This sequence comes from uncultured Acetatifactor sp., assembly GCA_910578995.1. Taxonomy (GTDB): domain Bacteria; phylum Bacillota; class Clostridia; order Lachnospirales; family Lachnospiraceae; genus Acetatifactor. The sequence goes on along the minus strand of CAJTSY010000053.1, from coordinate 3,580 downwards.
TTTATGCTTTACAGCATAGACCATTTATTTTTTGAGTCTAAATAAAATGATTAGGAGGGTTCCTATGGAACTGCAATTACAACACTTATGCAAGCAGTATGGGGAGAAACGTGCTGTTAATGATGTGACTGCTACCCTCTCTCCGGGGGTATATGGCTTATTAGGGGCGAACGGGGCAGGCAAGTCAACTTTAATGCGGGTGATTTGCGGCGTTCTAAAGCCGACCTCCGGCTGTATCCGGTTGAATGGAAAAACGATAGAGGATTTGGGAGAACGCTATTACGCCCAGTTGGGTTATATGCCGCAGGATTTTGGCTTTTACCCTGACTTTACCGCAAGGGAGTTTATGCGGTACATGGCGGCGGTAAAAGGAATTGATAAAAGAAAAGTAAAATCCCGCACAGAGGAACTTTTACATATGGTAAACCTGACAGAAGTAGCGGATAAAAAAGTCAAGTCATATTCCGGCGGTATGAAGCAGCGTTTAGGAATTGCACAGGCTGAACTAAATAACCCGTCTATCCTGATATTAGATGAACCTACCGCAGGACTTGATCCAAAAGAACGGGTACGTTTCCGTAACCTTATTTCAGATTTTGCAAAAGAGAAAATAGTCATTTTGTCTACACATATCGTTTCGGACGTTTCCTACATTGCGGATACTATTCTGATGATGAAACAGGGACAGTTTTTACTGCAGGAGTCTATGGATACGGTAACAGACAGTATTCGTGGGAAAGTTTGGGAGTTTTTAGCCGATAATCGAAAAGCAGCAAAATACAGCAGAACATTTTCTGTTGTTAATCTGCACCACGAAAACAATATGGTGCGTTTGCGGATTGTTGCTGAAGCTGCACCCACGGCAGACGCATATACTGTTGAACCAAGTTTGGAGGATTTGTTTTTGTATCATTTTGGCGAAGATACACAGTTTGAAAGGGGCGAAGAAGATGAAAACATTGATTAAGTATGAGTTTTTAAAAATCTTGCGTAAAAAATCAACGCTTATTGTAATGGCGGTAAGCTTTTTGTTGACAGCATTTCTTTTTGGTCTGCCAATCTTGCAATATCAAACATATAATCAGGAGGGGGTTATAAAAGGAAGTGAGGGTATTGCTTATGCTAAAGGGCAATATTCAGATTTGGCAGTACCTTTGACAGAAGAATATATTGCAGAAATGATTCGTGAATACCAAAATCTTTTTGAGAATCCGGATAATGTAGGATACAACGGGAATGAAAAGTTTTTAATCGGTGATGCCTATTGGAACTTTGTTGCCCCGCGTGAGAAGCTCTTGAATGCAATAGCCGCAAATTATAATGCGCCGGGTGAAAACACGGGTTTGGAAAAATTGCCGGATTTGGATATGACAAACGGAGCAGGTTTTTATCAGACAAGGGAAGAAAAAATTGAAGCATTGTTAAATATGCCGTCCCGTAAATTATCTGATGCCCAAAAGATATATTGGAGCAATATGAACAGCAAAGTAGATACACCCTTGCAATATGGCTATTACGGAGGATGGGAAATCATTATTAGCAGCTTTGAACTTTTCATGTTTGCGTTGCTTTGTGTCTGTATTGTGATTGCCCCTGTTTTTTCCGGGGAGTACCAGACGGGGACAGATGCAGTTATTTTGGCGGGCAAGTATGGAAAAACAAAACTGATAACAGCAAAAATCATATCATCATTCCTTTTTGGTGTGATTGCGTTTACGCTTCATGTCTTTATTGCCTGTGGATTGCCGCTTGCAGCCTTTGGCATGGACGGGTGGAATCTTCCCTTGCAGATTGCAGGGACAACAATACCTTATCCGTATACATTTATGCAGGCTGTTCTTATCAATTTGGGAGTAATCTACCTGATTTTGTTTGCAATGATCGGGCTGACACTGGTTCTCTCTGCAAATATGAAAAGTCCATATGTAGTATTGATTGTGCTTGTACCTGTACTTTTTATCCCCATGTTCTTAACACCCAATGGAACAACCGGATTATATAACTTAATATTGTTCTTACTGCCCTATCGTGCAACTATGCCTGAAATCAGTAGATATATTTCTTATCAATTTGGCGGTTTCGTTATGGATGCACTTGCTGTAAGAGCAATCGTGTACACGATATTAACGGCGGTGTTCATACCGCTTTCGAGACTTGGTTTCAAAAAACATCAAGTTTCAGCGTAAAGGAGGTTAAGGATGAAAAAGAAAAAACTGATGATTGTAGTTATGGCTATTTTAATTGTAGTTGTTGCTGTTTTGGTGGTTGTTACCCAATCGCCCAAATGGTCAAGAAAATCTTTTGAAGCTGTTATTCAAGAAACCATTATACAGCCGGATGGAGAAATTCGTTTAATCGTTGAACGTACAACAGAAATCTATTCTAATCCCCTCAATTCTCTTCATATAAGCGAAGAAACAGAGTTAGTTGGGATGGACGGAAAAGAGATAGAAATTGAAGATTTACAGCCGGGAAATGCAATCGAAGTTATTTTGAAAGATTCCTTTGTTGAAGAAACACCTTTTTATTATCCAACGGTTTATGAAATCAAGGTAATTAACAATTGATATTTTGAAGAATGTTTGCTGCACGACATCATCGCCACATGGCGGTAAAAGAAAAATACAAAATCAGCCGGCGGAGAAAAGTGGATTTGCTTTTCATGCCGGAGATTTTTACTTTCTGCTCCAGTATGTATTGCCCCTTGTCACTCAGGTATATTTTCAGCTCATTTTTGCGTTCCCTGTTTGCCATTTTTTATCTCCTTTCTTCGGATGGGGTTTTGAGAAGATTTTATTATTGAGCGTATGCTGCTGTCGGGGAAAAGGCTGACTGTGCCAAAACTCATGGCTATGTACAGTGTCGGGAAGAATGCCATACGCAGGGATTTTGAAGTCATAGGCGAAGAACTTCCCGTGATAGCAAAACAGGGATATAACGGCGGCTATTTCCTCATGGACGGGGCAGGTAAACACCAGAACTCACTTTCCCATGAACAACTGGAATGCTTGGAAAAACTCGCTGTAAACTGTACGGGAAAAGACAGGGAAACCGTACTGTCAATCATTTCCTGATTCTTTTGGAAGTGCTCCTGCCATTGCTGTCTATGTAGGACTGGGTTATATAAAAGGATTCAGAATTTTTCATTTCCTTTTTCATCAACACTGCTACTCGTAGCAGGCCAGTTGATTTTCCATTCAAAATACTCGTCCTCTGAAATCTCTCCGCTTTTTAGCTGTTCTTTCCGCAAACACCACTCCAGCATAAAATCATTGACTAAACCGTACTCTAGTCACATACCTACCGGGGCATGAGCAGGCCAGTCATCATTGTCATAGTAACGCACTGATTTATCATCAGAAGCGTTGCACTTGCCGGGATTACGGACAAGCTGAAATAAATGGATGGTGCTACGGTCATCTTCATCAAGCCAAAGGAATGTAAGCATAATATCCTCGGCGCAACCGGGGGTAACGTGCGATTCGAACATCGGCATTGCGTTCCTCATATCCCAATTTCAAGCCCAATTCACGCTGTGTCAAGCCCCGGAACGTGCGTATTCTCTTTATCCGTTCTCCTA
>CAJTSY010000052.1:18479-26674 GCA_910578995.1 uncultured Acetatifactor sp. | reverse complement strand
AATCGTTCATAATGCGAACCCAAACAGCACCGACAATCTTACCGCCAACCTCTGCTGCTAATCCCCAATCATCTTTTGATTCCCCGAAATGCTCAACATAAACCTGTAATTCGGCATGGACTACTGGAGCAACCGTATCAATGCCTGGGAGGATTTCCCGGACGTACGGGGTACCATCAACGGCAGCCTGGGGGCAGTGGGAGAAGCATAAGGCCGTTCTGGAGATTGCAGGCGGGGCTTCCGGGGGAAAAGAAAAAGTTTAGAAGGTTATTCCCTGGAAGGTCAGTGACGGTAAAGCGGCTGAAAGAGGAAACAGAAGTTGCTGCTTTCACTGGGACTGGCGCATATCTACGCCCTCCTGCAGCATCCGGTCATATTCCAGCCAGGTAATATACCGGCCGCCCATGCTTTCAAGGTGTTCTGTATGAAACTGGCAGTCGATAAACAGGAACTGGTTTTCCGACAATAACCGGGCCAGGGAGATCAGGGTGGTTTTGGAGCCGTTTTCCCTCTCGGAAAACATACTCTCCCCAAAGAAGCATCTGCCGATACAGACGCCGTACAGGCCGCCTGTCAGATTCCCATCTTCAAAGGTTTCCAGGCTGACAGCGTACCCCGCCCGGTGGAGCCGCAGATAGGCCGCCTCCATCTCCCCGGTAATCCAGGTTCCCTGGGTATACTCCCGCTTTATGCGGCAGCGGTGCATGGTGTCTGCAAAGTTTCGGTTCAGAACGGTTTTCAGTTCATGCTTTTTCATATACTTTTTCATGGAGCGGGAGACATGGATTTCTTCGGGAAATATGACGAAACGTTCCCTGGGACACCACCACAGGATTTCCTCCCCGGGTTCATACCAGGGGAAGATTCCGTTGGTGTAGGCCAGAAGGAGACGTTCTACGCTTAAGTCTCCGCCCACGGCCAGAAGGCCGTCCCGACGGGCCAGGGTAGGGTGGGGGAATGAAATTTCGTTCTTATTAAGCCTGTAAACTGGCATGCAAAGTTCCTTTCTGTGAGAAACGTCTTACTATGGTAAATGTCTTGCTATGGAAATGCTTTTCCGTGGGAAACTCTTTTACCATGGGAAGCACTTTTACCATGGGAAGCACTTTTCTATAGAAAATGGTTCCTGTCAATCAGAAGTTCGTTTCCCGTTCTTTCAGGTTGCGGGAGGAGTCAGGCAGAAGGATCAGGCGGAAGTCTTTATTCTCCGCGGACAGCCGGCATTTTCCGCCTGTCTTCAATGCCCCAAATAATATTTCGTCTACCAGGAGCGGTTTGATCTCGCCCTGGATTACCCTTTCGATTTCCCTGGCGCCGAATTCCACACTGATGCCTTTTTTCTGCAGCAGATTCTCTGCCTGGCTGTCGGCGGTTAGTTCCACATTTTTCCGCATAAGCATTTTCTGTAGTTCTGCGAGCTTTTTCTCCACAATTTGTTCCGCCATTTTTTCATTCATGCTGTTAAATACCACAACCCGGTTCAGGCGGTTGCGGAATTCCGGTTGGAAAATACGATTAACTTCTTCCAAAAGTACGTCTGCGCTCACATTCTGTCCCTGGAAACCGATACCGTGTTTTCCCATGCGGCTGGCGCCGGCGTTTGAGGTCATGATCAGAATGATATTACGGAAATCTGCCTTTCGGCCCTGGTTATCTGTGAGGGTGGCGTAATCCATGACCTGGAGGAGGATATTGTAAATATCAGGGTGTGCTTTTTCGATTTCATCCAGGAGAAGGACTCCGTGGGGATGCCTGCGGATTTCTTCCGTGAGCAGGCCGCCTTCTTCATAGCCTACATAGCCTGCGGGCGCGCCAATGAGTTTGGCCACGGCATGCTTTTCCTCATATTCGCTCATGTCAAAGCGGACCAGAGGGATGCCCAGTTCCTCAGCCAGACTTCTCGCTATCTCAGTTTTGCCCACGCCGGTGGGACCTACAAACAGCAGGCTCGCCAGGGGTTTTCCCTCCTCCAACAGGCCTGCCCTGGAAAATTTTACGGCATTGACCACTTGGGACAGGGCTTCATCCTGGCCGTAGATACGGCTCTGAAGGCGGTTCTCCAAGGTGGCCAGGGTTTCCGTTTCATCCTTTTCCACAGTCTGTCTTGGTATATGACAGGTTTTTGATAAAATTTCATCTATTAATTTTCGGTCTACAGTCTGCGGATTCTGCTCCAGGGGGTGCATGCGGCGGTAAGCGCCGGCTTCGTCTATCAGGTCAATGGCCTTATCGGGCAGAAAACGCTCGTTTATATATTTTGCGCTCATTTCCACTGTATATTTCAATACATCCTGTTCGTAGGCGATACCATGGAAAGACTCATAGGTTTCCTTCAGCCCCTCCAGGATCTGAACAGTATCCGGAATGTCCGGTTCCCTGATGTCGATGTTCTGAAAACGGCGCACAAGGCTTTTGTTTTTCTCAAAATGTTTCTTGTATTCCTCATAGGTGGTGGCGCCGATGAAGCGCACTTGTCCCGCCGCCAGGTAAGGCTTCAGCATGTTGGAGATATCAAAGCTTCCGCCGTTTACTGCCCCTGTGCCTACGATATTATGGATTTCATCTATATAGACGATGGGTTTTTCCTCCTGGCAGAGGCTGTCCATGACTTTCTTAAAACGTTTCTCGAAGTCGCCCCGGTACTGGGTACCTGCAAGCAGACTGCCCAGGTCCAGGGAGAATATTTTTGCTCCCTTGAGGGGAGGGGGAACCTGGCCCTCCTCCAACAGCCGTGCCAGGCCGAGGGTGATGGCAGTCTTTCCCACGCCCGGTTCTCCAAGGTGGAGGGGGTTATTTTTCTCCCGGCGGCAGAGGATCTGCATGGTGCGTTCGAGTTCTTCCTGTCTGCCGATCAGCGGGTTGGCCTGTTCCAGGCAGTCGTTCAGGCAGATTGCGTACTGCTGCCAGAAGCTGCCTTCTGTGTCTTCGCCGTCATCCTCGTCTTCGGTAAGGGTTCCGTATGCCAGGGGGAGTTCCGGGAAGGTATTGTCAGTATCGTCGGAATCCTCACTGGTCTTATGGATGGAATCCTGTCCATTTTCCGGGGGCATGTTTCCATAAGCCTGATCACCGGAAACTTTTCCGGCATTTCTGCTTTTCTTTTTTCGTATGGCGCCAATCTCTTCGCAGAGAATGGTCATTTCCTTTAGAAGAGCGGCATGATCCACCCCCTGGGACTGCATGTAGTATACCGCATGGCTTTCCGGCAGGGAATATAGCGCATGTATGAGGTGGGGCAGCTCCACCAGGGACTTCTCACTGTTCTGGGCCGATTCCCAGGCATAGGCAAGCATCAGATCCATGCTGTAGGAAAACGTGGGAAAGTCCTCGGATTCTTCATCTATCTGCCCCATATTTTCTTCCAGCCAGGTTTTGAGCTGATAGTCCAGTTTCCTGACACTTCCGTCACAATTTTTAAAAGCTTTGGAAAAAATTGGATTGCGCAGAATGACATACAGTGTCAGTTCGGGGGTTACATATTCAAAATGGGCGTTCCGGGCCAGTTCCGCAGTCTGGCGGATGATTTCCGCTACTTCAGGTGATACATTCATACTATGCCTCCTCCACTGTCATGCGGAAGGGAAAGCCTTCCTGCCTGGCTCTTCCGGAAGCTGCATGCACTTTTGTGACAGCAATGTCATAAGAGTAGGCGCCCACGGCTGCCCGGCCGGTTTCATGTACGGCCATCATCAGGCGCTCCGCTTCCAGAAGGTCTTTGCGGAAAATGTCGATGAGTATTTCCACCACGAATTCCATGGGGGTAAAATCATCGTTGTGCATGATCACTTTATAATGTTTCGGTTCCCGGATGTTGATTCTTGTCTTTTCTCTGGTTTCTCCCTGTACGGACATATTTGACTCCCTCTGCTGTGCAGGTTTGCTGTCTGCTGTGTCTGATTCCTGCCTGATTCTACCATGTTTGGGCCTTTTTTTCAATGGCAGATGAAAATGAATTCTCCGGGACAGGGATATTGTAAAAGGCTCTGTCTTTATAAACTGCAAAATTTGTTTTAACGCAGGACTACTACGCTGTAGGAGGGGAGTGTAACCACTCCGTCCTTCATGGTGACCTTCCCGCCGTCGACAGAAAGGTATCCGGCGATTTCCAGTTCCCCGTACTGTCCGGCGGACATGGTAACCTGCTTTTCCTCGGTCTCGGAGATGTTGTAAAGCAGGTAAATGGTTTCCCCATTATATGTTTTGGAAATAGCGGCTACATCCTGATCCGTAATCTCCTCCAGCCTGGCCACGATTCCACGGGCAATCTCCGGATTCTGGTTCCTCAGCAGGATGGTATCCCTGTAAAAGCTGTAGATGGAATCATCGGACTTCATCTGGTCTTCGGCGCAGGCAAACTGGTTTTCCTGGGGCTCCATGTCCAGGGGACCCCTGGTCATGCCTTTGGCCTGGGCATCGGCGGACCAGTACATGGGAGCGCGTTTGTTCTCATCCTTTCCGCTGCCTGTCATGCCGATCTCTTCCCCGTAGTATACGAAGGCGCTGCCGCTCATAAGGATATTTAGCGGCGCGGCCATCTTCACCTTCCGTTCATCGTACTGCATGTATCCTGCCGCCCGGGCCATGTCATGATTGACGAAGAAAGGAGCATCAATGGCGTCCTCCCGGTATTCCCGGATGGCGTTCTGCACTCTGCACAGAGCCTTGGCGTAGGCCTGGGCGCTGTTGTTCTCTCCGCTGAAGGTGAGCGTCTTTGTCACCACTCCTGTGGGCCCTGCGAATTCAAAATTAAAAAAGCTGTCGATGCCGCTGGCGTAATACTGGGCATAGGTGCCAAGCCCTTCCCAGGCTTCTCCCACCATGTAGGCATCCGGTTTTACGGATTTTACATAATCGTTGAGCCAGGTCAGCACTTCCACATTCTGGCCGGTGGCGCCGCTGTAGAATTCCTTTACCGCATCCAGACGGAATCCCCCGGCTCCTTTCTCCAGCCAGAAGTCCACAATACCCTCAAATTCCTTCCGCAGGGCCTGGCTTGCGAAGTTCACGTCCGGCATCCCGCTCCAGAAGATTCCTTCGTAATAATAATCGGTAGAGCCCACCTGGTACCAGTTGTCGGAGCCTGGATTGCCCTTGACGAAATTGTAGTATTCGTAATAGGGGCACTCGCTGGCAGAGGGCTCTTTTCCTTCCTCCAGGGACTCCAGGTAATCGCAGGCTGCCACAAACCAGGGGTGTTCCGAGGAGGTATGATTCAGTACCAGGTCAATGATCAGCTTGATGCCCCGTTTGTCGCATTCCGCCGCAAGTTCCTCAAAATCTGCCATGGTACCGTACTCGGGTTCAATCTCCAGATAATCCTTCACGTCATATTTGTGATAGGAAGGGGAAGGCATAATGGGCATGAGCCAGATTCCGTTAAAGCCCAGGTCCTCAATGTAGTCCAGTTTCGAGATTACCCCCTGGAGATCACCTACCTGGTCTCCGTCACTGTCGCAGAAGGAGTAGACAAAAATCTCATACCAGGTGCGGTAGTTATCGTCGATTACTGTTACTTCCTTGCTTCGCCAACCCGAATTCCCGCAGGATGTGAGACTTGCCGTCCCCAGTACAAATGCCAAAAATAATACGAAAATCCTCCGAAACTTATTTGTTTTTTGTTTCACTTTACCTGTAACCTCCTGACAAAATATTTTTCGTAAAGTTTCGATATGCTGAATTCAGCGTATCATTTTTTCCATATTTTGTCAAGATATTCCTGTGATTCCGCGCAAAACGAGTTATAATTCAATCCTCTTCTTCAGCCTCCCATGTCCCCTGGGTATAGGTTTCGTCCACCATATCGCTGATGCCTGCCAACAGCATAATTATGCCCTGAATATACCAGATTTGGGTGTCCATAGAAAGTCTCTTTTTCCTAAAATTCCCGGTTCCTTCCATTGTTTGTTGATCTAACTGCGTTCCTGAATCAAAATGCCTCGAAATGCTGTATCTATCAGTGTGAGAATGTTGTCATTTCAACAAAGCATGGAAAGAACCAAATTCCTCTTGACAATCCCGCACATACTGCATATACTCAATATATACACTATAAGGAGAAGTGAAGAAATGAACATTAACCTGTCACTGCAAAGCGAAGTTCCTGCCTACGAGCAGATAAAAATGCAGATCAAGGCCCAGATTCTGGCCGGGGATCTGCCCCCGAACGCCCCTCTTGTATCCATGCGGCAGCTGGCGAGAGATCTGCGGGTGAGCGTGATCACCACCACCCGAGCCTACGGCGACCTGGAGGCGGAAGGACTGATTTACACCCTGCAGGGCAGGGGCTCTTTCGTGAAGGGAGATGCCGAGGCAGTGAGGCGGCAGTACCTGAAGGCCGTGGACGAATCCCTGCAGGCCGCTGTGGAAAAGGGAAGGGCGGCAGGGGTAGATCTGTCCGGATTACAGAGAAGACTGGAGGAAATTTATCATGAGGAATGCCATTGAAATCAATAACCTGTGCAAGCTCTATCCCGGCTTTGCGCTGAAAAATATCAGTTTTACCGTGCCGGAAGGGATGTGCTGCGGTTTCGTGGGGGCAAACGGGGCGGGAAAATCCACCACCCTGCGGATTATGGCGGGACTGGCGTTTGCGGACAGCGGGGAGGTGCGCCTTCTGGGCAGACCGGGCACGGAGTGTTCCGTCCGGGAGGAAATCGCCATTCTCTTTGACCAGCCCTTTTTTCAGGAGGACTGGACCCCGGCGGATATCGAGAAGGGCCTGTGCCCCTTTTACCCCACCTGGGACAGCGTCCGGTACAGAGATTATCTGAACCGTTTCGGCCTGGATCCGGGGAAGAAATTCAAGAACCTGTCCCGGGGAATGAAGCAGAAACTGGCTATGGCCGTCCATTTCTCCCATGAAACGAAGCTGCTGCTTCTGGATGAGCCCACCGGCGGCCTGGATCCGGCGGCCCGGGATGAGATGCTGGATCTTTTTCGGGAATACCTGGTTCCGGAAGGACGGACGATTCTGTTTTCCACCCACATCACCAGTGATCTGGAGCGGATTGCCGACAAAATCATCTATATTCATAACGGCGAGATTTCCTATCAGGGAGATAAGGAGGAGCTGACCGCTGCCTACTGTATGGTCCGGGGCGGAATTCTTCCGGGAGAAAAGAGGAAAGACGCCATCGGCCTGCGCCAGACGGACAGCGGCTACGAATGCCTGATGGCGCTTGAGCATATCGGAGGACTGCCCGTTGACACGGTTACGGAAAAGGCTTCCATAGATGATGTAATCGTCTATATGGAGCGGCATTCCAGGATGCAGGAATAGCTTTTCCGGCAATCCGAATAAAGAGCAGGGTTATGGTAAATATCTGAATATTACGCCTGTTAAAACGGGCGGGGAGGTATATCAATGCTGAAAGTGTGGAAAGTACTGAAATTAGACTGGTCTGCAATGAAATGTTATCGAATCAGGCTTCTTCTGTTGCCTGTGCTGCTTCTTATTCCCGGCGGGCTGTCCACGATCTATCTGGTTCCCATGGGGGTTTTTTTCCTGTTTTCCTTTTCCATTAATGCTTTCCTGGTGGAGGAGAAAGGCGGGCTGAACAGGCTTTATCTGACGCTGCCCATGAAGAGGAGCCGGATGGTTGCGGGAAGGTACCTGCTGTCCTTTCTGCTGTTTCTGGCAGGTATTATCATTGGGTTCGCGCTGATGCCCCTGGCGAATCTTTTCGCCCTTTCCAGGTGGTATCCGGATTGGAAATGGGCGTTGGCGTTGGCCTGTACCGGTTTCCTCATCTACGCCCTGATGAATCTGGCCATGTATCCTGCCCTTTTCAGGCTGGGATATGAAAAAGGCAAAGTATGGGGGTATTATATCCCTTCTTTTGTGATAGCTCTGGCCTATATGGGAATCGCGGAATACGACGTGGTAACGGGCGGTGCTTTTATCCGGGACATGCTGATCTATGCCTCGGAGCATATCCTTTCCGTCAGCGCGGAGATTTTTGGCCTGGGGGCGGTGATTCTGGCAGCTTCCTGGGGACTGTCCGTGAGACTGTATACGCGGCGGGAATTTTGAGACATTGCTGCAGTAATTTTTGGATTCATTGTAAAGCTTTCCGTCTTAGAGCAAAATGCAGAACCAAAGCAAATCAATTCAGAGTACAGGCATTTTGGCGCCTGCAGTCTCGGGATACGCCTCGCTTTCGGATACCAGAGCAGATTTTGCCCCTTGACTCTTC
>CAJTSY010000052.1:8857-18379 GCA_910578995.1 uncultured Acetatifactor sp. | reverse complement strand
AACATAAAACGTCTGGAGCAGATTCTGATCCTGCGCAAACTGAATATCAGCATCAAAGACATTCAGCGGATTTTCCGGTCCCCGGGTACCGATGTGGTTCTGGAAGTCCTGGGAAAAAGGCGGCAGATATCGACGGCGAAGTGGCGTTGCTTCAGGATTTAAGGGAGATTATTACGGACTTTATACGCCAGATCAGGAATGCGGATTTCGGCCGGGATGCGGATGTGAAGATGCTCTACGAAAAAGCCTCGAAACTGGAAACCCGCATAGCGGCTATCCCCTACCAGGGCAATGCCTCGAAAATACACCGTCTGCTGGATGTGACGGACAGACTGAAAAAAGGCCCGGAAGTCCGGATTATCCAGGTTAACCCTTTCCGGGCGTTTTCTTCCGGGGCCGATACCATTGAAAATGTCATGGGCACATTTCAGGAATGGCAGGAAGCGCACAATCACCTTGTGAGGAACATGCTGTATGGCGCTCCCGATTTTCTCTGGTTTGAGGAGGACGGGAAGGCTGTCTGGATCTGGGCTGTGGAAGACTGGGTGACGGAGCGGGACACGGCGCCTTACGAGCTCATTACATTTGAAGGTGGATTGTATGCAGCTGCCATGTCCGTGGACGGGGACGATGATATCATGGGGAGGATTTACAGCGGTATCCTGAAGTGGCTGGAGGGCAGCGGCTTCGAACTGGATGAGTGTCCCGGCCACCGAAGTATGGGCCATATGGTCAACCCCACGGAGGAGATCAGACAGGCGCTGGGGTACCATCAGATGGATATCTATGTTCCCATTAAAATCCGCCGGAGGGAACAGGGGCGGACCGATATTTTAGATTGCAGATAGGGTGGAGAAGCATATGGAAAACACTTTTATAGTCAGCCGGTGGGCATTGGTTCGTCGCAACGAACTGGTAGATATTCCTGACAGTTTTGAGATCCATCCCGACTTTTTACAGACACTGTCCCGGCAGGAATTTGAAGAAGCTTTCCGGGAAATCGGCTCGATATTCCGGCAGATGTATTCCGATATGGCAGATGAGCCGGAACGGTTCGGGCTTCCGCTGTACAAAGAGGAAGAATATGGATATTTTACAAACCAGGCAAGGGAGGCGAGGAAAGCGCCCTGGTATCCGGGGTATTTTCTGCTCTGCCTTTTTGCCTGCGGCGAGTTTCTGGAGTCGGATATTTTCTGCGGTAAGTCTCATGGGGACGGAGTTATCCGCAGTGAGTCTCATGGGGACGGAGTTATCCGCGGTGAGTCTCATGGGGACAGGGTCTCCAACGGTGGGTTTTTAGGGGATGGAGTTTCTGACGGCGGATTTAAGGGGACGGCGTTCCTTGCGGACACGGCGGAAATCAGGCAGATGAATCAGGCAAAGAAGACGAATATCCTGCTGAAGGCTCTGTGTGATTACGGATTTGTGTTTTCCGGTATCAAAAAATATTCCCTGGCATCCGGAAGCACACTGGAAATCGACTACCCTGACAACCGGAATGTCCTGCGGGTTTTATCCCTTGTTGCCAAAAAGGTAATGGACACGCAGCTGAAAGGTGTAAAAAATGTATATTCCCCGGACATCGTTTTCGGGAATGCTTTTATCAGCTGGGATTACAAAATCCTGGCGGAGGATCTGCACACCTGTTCCGTGGCGGAGGACTGCGGTTATGTGGCGGACAAGATGCATGAGGAGGCCGACAGGGAAGCGGTGCTTGCCATGGATAAAATACTGACGGAACAGGGATATACCAGGAAGAAGTCCGCCCCCAATGAGGGGCCCTCCCTCCGGTATTACCGGGGTTCCTCCAAAACCCATGCCTATGCCCTGACCTCTGATAGGGGGCAGCTGTACCTGGAGCTCCGGATCCGGAATGCCGGGGAGTGTCTGCTCTATCTGCGTGAATGTCCTGAAAGGATTGCCGAAATGTTCCGCCACAGCGATACTGGTTGTAGGAACCGGTTCAGCGGAACCTGTAAATGCGGCGTAGTGTATACCTTTGAGGGAGAAGAAAAGTGGCACTGCGGATGCTGCGGCGCGCCTTTTCGGATCCACCCGGTCACGGAGGATATTCCCCATTACCTGAAGCTGATGGAATACGGAAGCGGAAATTCATGACCTGAATAGCACTCTGGTCATGGTGTGGAAATCACAATACCGCCATTACCTTCAGTTCCGAATCAAAAAGCTTTATTCCCATGTGATGCCTCCTGTGCGCTCGATGCGCAATCCTTAATATTTGCCAACAGAGCAGTTATACTATTGCAATAGTATGCGCCTGTCAATACATTTGGGTAAAATTAATGATAGGATGGCAAGGGGAACGGCGCTTTGATTCTATAACATCATGCCGGGTTGGGGACGGTGCCGATGTTATTCTCAAATGTGGGATGATTTCTACTTGTTAGAGTATTATTTCTGTGCTATAATGATAGAAAAGCGCAGGAATCCGTAAAAGAAGGATTCCCATTTCCCGGGGGAAAGGGATAAAGAGTTCCTGTCCTGCGAAAATATCTTAAGGGATAGAATCCTCATTGCGGCACAGAAAATTTTGACAAAGGAGTACAGACATTGGCAATTGACAGAGAACAGATTTTCCTTTTTCCAGGTGAGACCCTGGTGGACACGGTTTTTGAGAAAGGCATCCGTTTCGACATTGTGAAAAGGGACGAAGCTATTTGGTGCGGCACACTGGGTTATGCCGCTAACCTGACGGACGAACCTGATATCCAGGGGCTGATTGCCGGATATGAGGCGCTTGCGTCGGTGGAAAAACGGAAACTGGTTAGTCCTGACTGGAGCGGCTGCCTCAGCATCAGTTACTGGCCGGGCGGTGAAGCGCCCCACGGAATCATGTTTATGCAGCAGGTCGCTGCGACGGAACAGGATGAACGATATGACGTATACAAAACCCCAGCTTCCCTGTATATCCGTATTCATTATGACAGCGCGGAGGTTCCCGAAAAGCTGCTCGGAAAAGGGCAGTGCCAGGTGTTCGAGCTCTACGGGCCCATTCATGAACTGGCCGTAAAGCAGGGGTATGAAGCCGTCTCTCCTGCGGGAATCGAATTCGAGTATTACGGCCCTGCATCCTGCTATGCTTATTGCGCGGTGAAAGAGAAAATCTGATGCTCCTTTATTCCGGCGGGTTCTGTTCATATCGCACCTCCAATAATCTCGCCTGCAACATGGAGGAGTGGGTTGAAAAGCATGTGCTTTGGGGCAGCAGGAGGAAGAGATGAAAAGGGCAGTAATGAATCGAAATCGCTATAATGGAATGTTCCGGAAAGGGTCAGCCGCGGCAGTATTTACAGCCGCAGTTGTGTCTGCGGCGGGGTGCGGCAACAGTGTTATGGACAGGAATGGGGCACTGGATCTGGCCCTGGCGGACGCCGGGCTTGCCGCTGAAGAGATTACCCTCACCAGACAGGAACTGGAGAGGGAAGGCGGGAAACCTTATTATGAGATTGCATTTACTTCCGGCGGATATGGCTATCAATATGAAATAGATGCGTCTTCAGGGGCCGTCACAGGGGTGAGCATTAATGCGGTTCCGGCAGGCGGGCAGGCGGGGGCGCAGCAGGGCCAGGATGTTGGCCGGACTGACAGCGGGCAGGGCCAGGGAAGCGGAGAGACCGGCGGACAGCCAGGCCAGGGAAGCAGCGGGTCTGGTGTGCAGCCTGACAGCGGGCAGGGCCAGGGAAGCGGTGAGACTGGCGGGGCATCCGGCGGACAGCCAGACCAGGGAAGCAGCGGGACCGGCATGCAGCCCCAGGACGGCATCCGGCCAGGCAATCAGTCCTCTCTCCATGTGGACACCATGGACAGTGCGAAATCCATAGCTCTGGCGGACGCAGGCCTGGAAGAATCGGATGTGATTTTTACGAAGGAGAAACTGGACTGGGATGACGGTGTGGCAGTGTATGATATTGACTTTTTGACTGCCGACATGGAGTATGAGTATGAGATTGACGCGGCAACGGGCGTGATCATGGACAAGAGCATGGAGGCGTTCCGCAATTACGGAACAGCAGGCACAGATGCACTGATCGGGGAGGATAAGGCAAAGGAAATTGCGGTAACCCATGCAGGTTTTGCCACAGGAGAAGTTTTTTTTACCAAAATAAAACTGGAAAAAGAACATGGATATACGGAGTATGAGATAGAGTTTTACAAGGACAGGGTGGAATATAAATATACCATAGATGCATCCACCGGCGCTGTCCTGGAGCATGAAAGCGAGTATGACGACTAATATGGCTCATACCAATGCACTGTATTCAGGGCGGGTAAGTTATACTTCCTCCCCGCCTTGAAATACCCGTTGGCTCTGCCTTATTTCCGGTCCCGGAAAAGATAATACAGAAGCAGCTTAAGCTGGTGACGGCACAGCTCCTCTCGCCTACATCATCGTATCATCCCGCAGAACCTCCGCCAGGTTGATTTTCCGCATGTTCCGCCAGGCAAGGGAATAGCCCAGCGCTACACAGGCCAGGATAGCCAGCATGAACAGGGCAATGGGAACCAGAGGCGCTTCCGCCAGGAATTCCGCAGGGGCTACGTAGCTCATTTTCAGCATGAGGCCCACACCGATGGCTGTCAGGGGGAGGGTAACCAGAATCGGGCGGCCGGCCAGAACTAACGCCTCGATGCAGAACATTTTTCGCAGTGACGCAGGCGTCAGGCCCACGGACATGTACCTGGCGAATTCCCGTTTCCGCTGCCGGACGAATCCCAGTGTGTTGGAGAACACATTGCCGATGCCGATTACGGCAAGCAGGACACAGAAACCGCCGAATCCCGCTTTCATTCCCTGGATCTGGGTGTTGTTGGTTTCATATTCCTGGATGCGGTTTTCACTCTCCACGGTATAAGTGGGGCTTATGAGGGTGCCAATTCGGGACTGCAGGTCATTCAGCTCTTCCAGGGAGGCGTTTTCTGTTCCAAGGACGCAGATGTAGGCTTCATTTTCGGCGTTTCCGAGCTGCCCTTTGATTTCCTTCCACAGGGATGCGGGGAGGAAATGTACTAATTCATAGTAGTTGAGCGTGGCGTATTCTTCACGCAGGGCGGGGAGCTGCTCCGTATAGGCGAGAACCGGAACCTCTGCCGTCAGTTCCTCACTGCCGGACTGGCGCAGGATGCTTACAGGGGCTTCCCCAGTGTTGTCCTTTTTCAGGTAGGGCGAATAAACCGGGTGACGGAAATCGGGATTGGTTACATCCCGGATCCGGTTTATGATCACAGCACCGTCCAGTCTGGGGACAATGCCCAGTTGCTCACAGTAGACGGAAAAGCTGTTGTCGTCCAGTATCACAAGGGGAGCGTTTACAAGCCAGCAGCCGTCTGCCGGGGTGACATAGTGCCCGGGGGCCTGGGAAAAGCCGCCGAAGGATTTCATTTCTTCGCTAAGTTCCGCCTCCGTGATGAGTCTCTTTGCCGAGGCCTTTTGATACACAATGGCGCTCCTCACTCCGGCAAGTGTTCGGACGTTTTCCGTCTCCGGAAAGTTTTCCACCTGAACGTCTTTTAGGGTGATATAAATATCCCAGGCATCTTGGTATTTTTCAAAATAGGTTTCTCTGGTGCTGATGCCCGAGAGGGAGAAGAAGCATTGCATGGCCGTGAACGCCATAAAGGAAAATACCAGGGACAGGGATGCCGTCCGCAGGGCTCTGCGCTGTGCCCTTAAGGCGTTGCCCGCCAGTTCTCCCTCCACGCCGAAGAGGAGGCTTAAGACGGGCGATTTTTTCCTGTGTTTCAGTTGTAGTTCCCCGGTGTTCCTGATGGCCTCCAGGGGCGTGAGCCGGCTCAGCTTCCGGGCGGGAATCCAGGCGGAAATCCATATGGTTGCCAGGGTGAGAAGCAGCGTAACCAGGAAAACCAATGGATGGTAGCCGGGAGCCGCCTCATGCCGCCCCGGAATATCGCTCCCCAACAGCACATTGGTCAGGAGCATCAGCCCAACCGCGCCCGCGATGCCCAGGAGGTTTCCGGTCACCAGGGGCAGGGCGCACAGGGAGGCGGCTTCCTGCAGCAGGCAGGTGCGGATCTGTTTTGGCGTAGCCCCGATACTGGAAAAGATGCCGAACTGGTGAATCCTGGCGTTCATGGAAACCGCGAAGGAATTGTGTATGATGACAACCAGGGAGAAGGATGCCATCAACGTAATCAGGATGAACAGGGGAAACAACAGCCTGGGCGCGGTATCCTGGGGATCCCGGATCAGGTACATCGCCAGAAGCTGATGGTGGTAGAGGGTTTTCTCCGCAGGAATCCCCGCCAGTTCGGCGATGCGGGGCGTGTCTTTCAGGACATCTCTGTAATCGTAAAAATAGAGGTCCGTAATCGTTTCTCCGTCCTGGCTTTTCTTTTCGTTTGTTACCGCATCTTTTATGGTGGCGAAATTTCTGATGGACTCCAGAGCTTCGTTGTCGATTTCTCCCACCAGACGGCTCTGCCAGGCGCCGTCTTCCAGTTCTATCCGCTCCACTTCATATTTCCACATGTTGTAGAATAATCCGCACAGCAGGGATAAAAGAAGCGCTGAAATGAATGCCGAGATCCGGACGGAGAGACTGGAAGCCGGATTGTTTTTTCTGTAATCTGATGAATATTCTTTCCACATAGTTATAACGCTGTTGCCTGATTTGGGAAATACCGCAGGCTCCTTATCAGGACAGCGTCCTCGCCTCCCTTCTGTCATCGCTTATGATCCGTCCGTCCTGGATGGTGATGATGCGTTCCGCTTCCAGGGCCACTTTCTCATCGTGGGTGATGAGCAGGATGGTTTGTTCCAGGCTGCGGTTGGAGAGCTTAAGCATGTCCATGATTTCCCTGGAATTTTTCTGGTCCAGGTTCCCGGTGGGCTCGTCCGCCAGCAGCAGCGCGGGGCGGTAGATCAGGGAGCGGGCAATGGCGACTCTCTGCTGCTGGCCGCCGGACAACTGGTTGGGCAGCGCATCCAGACGGTCGGAGATGCCCAGGGTGTGAACGACTTTTTCGAAATATTCCTGATTGGGTTTCTTTTTGTCCAGGGCCAGGGGCATTAATATGTTTTTCCGCACGGTGAGGGTAGGGATCAGGTTATAGAACTGGTACACCAGTCCCACCTTTCTGCGCCGGAAGATTGCCGCCTGGGTCTGGTTCAGTCCGGACAGGTCTGTCCCGTCTATGATGGCTTTACCTGCCGTGGGCTTGTCCACGCTGCCCAGGATGTGCAGCAGGGTGGATTTGCCTGAGCCGGATGAGCCGACGATTGCTACAAATTCTCCTTTGGCCACGGACAGGTCTATTCCGTCCAGTGCCGTTACCTGGTTTGTGCCGGTGCCGTATACCTTGCGTATGCCCTGGCATTTTAAAATTTCCATTTTGATCTGCTCCTTTCGTAGCTTTGGGATTTATTATTTCTCCCGCCTTTTCCTCTTACAGTATAGCAAATCAAAATGACAGTTCAGTGACTGTAGAAGCGGATTTCGAAAAGAGCGCCTCCGCCCGGCTTGTTTCTCGCCCGGAGGGTACCGTTTTGACGCTCGATAATCTCCCTGGACAGGGCCAATCCGATGCCGATACCGCCTTTGGCAGCGTTTTGCCCCCGGTAGAAGCGTTTGAAGAGATGGGGGATGTCTTCCCCAGCAAATCCCGCACCCTCGTCCCAGATCAGGATTTCCGTGTACAGGGGATTCTGCTCATAGGCACAGTGGATTGCGCCGCCGTTTGTCTGTTCTGCGCAGTTTTTCATCAGGTTCATGACTGCCTCCATGGTCCAGTCCAGGTCCGCCATGACCATCATGCCGCCCTGCTCCGGTATCTCCACAGAGACGTCGGATGCGGCAAATATTTCCTGCAGGTTGTCTGCGGCAAGGACAAGCAGGGTGTAGACATCCGTTTCTTCTTTTTTCAGGGACAGGGTTCCGGCATCAATGCGGGACAGGAGCAGCAGGGCCTCCTCCAGGCGGGTCAGGCGCAGGAGCTGTCTCTTTATCTGTGTCAGGTGGTTCCGGAATAAATCGGAGAAACGTAATTCTGCCGCCGTCTGTTCAGGTTTGCCAAATGTATCCGAAGTTTTTTGCGGAGCGGAAATATCAGATGCTTCTGAAGCGACGCAGGAACTTTTTTCCATAATGCAGGAATTTGTTCCGGCAGCGTCATGCTCCATCATCTGGACAGACAGGGAAATGGCGGTGATGGGCGTCTTAATCTGATGGGCGATGTTGGACAGGTTTTCCGCGAATCCGTTCTTCGTCTGGATAGCGGCCTCCTTCGCCTGATAGAGGCAGGTCACGGTCTTATATATTGCATCCTCCAGTTTCGAAAAGGCATCCTCACCTGAGGCGGCGAGAATGGGGGCACGGCCATTGTCCGCCAGTTCCAGATATTCTGCCAGAGACTGGATGCGGCGGTTCTCCGTTTGGCTACGGTATAGCCAGGTGCAGGCGAAAAGCAGGCCGCCTGCGAGAAAACCTGCTGCGATACACCAGAAGCCCTTCCTGTAAGGAGTGCCTGCAAAATCGGAAATCCGGTATCCCATGGATTTTAGAAGGTCTTTTGGTACTGTGCCGTGGGTATCCTCTTTCGTATATTCCTTCAGGGCTGCTGCAATGATTTTCGTTGTCCCCGGTTCCTGCTCCGCTATCTCTACGCAGACTGCGTTTATGATTTCAAATTGTATCCGGCTGTAATGGAAGGTAAAGAGCAGCACGGAGACAGCGGCGGCAAGCAGGCTTACGGACACAGTCAGTCCAAGTGTAATTCGGATATTCTTCCGTCCGTTCATAGGGTATCCTCCATCCTGTAGCCGACACTTCTCACGGTTTTCAGGCAGGCGGGATGACGGAGTTTTTCCCGCAGCCGCTTGACGGTGACCGTCAGCGTGTTGTCGTTCACATAGTTACCGTTTACATCCCATACCTGTGCCAGGATTTTCTCACGGGTCAGGGTTTTTCCCTTGTTCTGCAGCAGGTATAAAAGCAGTTCATATTCCGCGGCGCTTAAGAGGATTTCCTCCGAATGGCAGGTAACCGCACGGCGGTTTAAGTCCATTCGGATGCCGTCACAGGAAAGATACTGCTGCGCCACATTGCCGGTTCTGCGCAGGAGCGCAAGGATCCGGGAGTGCAGCACTTCCAGTTCAAAAGGTTTGACTACATAATCGTCTGCGCCATCCCGGAAGCCGGACACAATGTGGGCAGCGTCTCCCCGGACGGTGAGGAAAATGACGGGCAGCTCCTTCCAGTTCTCCCGGATCCACCGGCACAGCCTGTCCCCATGGCCGTCCGGCATGTTCCAGTCCAACAGCACAAGAGTGGGTACATGATGGCCCAGTGCCTGCCTGGCCTGGGCAAGGGTGGCGCAGACGGTTACCCGGAAGGATTTCTGCTCCAGGTATTCCTTTACGGCAGCCGCGATGTCAGGATCGTCTTCGATATAGTATAATTCAATCATGGTTGTTTTCCTTTTTCTTTATTCTGATAGAATCTAATATACAGTTTAATGTTGGAATTGAAAAGGGGAAAATAAAAA
>CAJTSY010000052.1:0-8757 GCA_910578995.1 uncultured Acetatifactor sp. | reverse complement strand
TATGCTTCAAAGTCATGAAACAGAACCACATCGTCACGCTCTGCCGCAAGGGCCTGTAGTTCATCGGTGAAGCCTTCCGCACTGAACAGCACATACCATGTCCTGCGTCTTTTCTGTTCCCAGGGAACATGCTCCGCTTTTTCTTCCAGTTCCCGCAGGATATTACTGCCCATCAGTTCCCGCCAGTATTTGCACTCTCCCAGAATCAGATTTTTTCCTTCTGGATCCACTGCCGCAATATCGATTTCTGTTTTTGCGTCCCAATAGCGTCCCAGTTTTGAAAAATGGAACGGCCATGTATCCTCTGCGTTCAGCTGCCACATTCTTTCGCGGCATACATCCTCATAGACAAAGGAAATATGGCGGCTGACCAGGGTCTCGCGTATCTTTTTCGCAACTATCTGGCTATGGCCGCTTTCAATAAAGCTCTTGTTCGGGTATACAAAGGCAAACCAGAAACGCAGATAATTGTCTTTGATTTTATAAAGTCCTTTTTTGCTTTTTTCAGGAGTGTCCTCTGTAACAGGAACCTCCCGCTCCACAATATCCAGATCCATTAAGGTTTTCAGATACTTGGTGAGACTTGTGGATTTGATTTCCAGTACCGTGGATATGGCGGATAGCTTACTATTGCCGGCGGCGATCGTCTTTATAATGGAAAAATAGCTTCCCACTTCACTGACTTCCTGCTGCAGCAGAAAATATGGTTCATCGTACAGGAATCCCGAACGGTTTAACACGCATTTTTCAATGGCTTCATAGATGTCCCCGCTTCCGGAAAACAGCTCAATATATTTCGGGACTCCGCCTGTTACCGCATACCTTTCGATCAGTTCTCTCCAGGGCTTTTCCGGATAAAATTTGTGATAGTGTTCAAAGGGAATCTGTTTCAGGCGTATCTGTGCTGTCCGCCTGCCATACAGGGGACTGCCGTATGCAAGAGTCTGAGATTCCATCATAGATATGAGGGAGCCGCAAAGGATGACCATAACAGATCTGTCCTTCAATACATCCTCCCAGATTCTCTGAAAAACAGACGGAAATGCAGGGTTCGCCTTGCCAAGATATTGAAATTCATCCAAGACAATACAGGGTTTTGTGCCAAAGCCTTTGTCCATTATGGCTTTAAAAAGAATGTCCCAATTGTTCACGGCTGCATTTCGCAGGAGATCGTTGTCAAGGAACTCTGCAGCCTTCTCCTGAAAGGCAGAACGGTTTTGGGATTCAGATTCCTCACTGGCAAGAAAATACAGGGCTTTTTTGTCCTTGATAAACTCGGAAATCAGGGTGGTCTTTCCAACCCTGCGCCTTCCGTAAAGAATGACAAGGGAGCTTCCGTTCCTGTCATATTCTGTTTGCAGGGTTTCCGTTTCCTGTTCGCGGTCTATAAAGTGTTCCATAATACCTCCCTGTTTTCTTTTATTATACTTCAAATTATTATAATTTCAAGTATAATTATCACAGATTATCAAACACCACCGTCTCTTTCTCCAGTTCTGCCACAACCTCCTGATTGACGCCCATGCGCCGGGTGATGTCCTCCATGTCGGCGGCCAGGCTTCTGGTGCTGCCTGCCATGCCTGCAATGCCGGACGCGCTTTCATCGATGGCTTTGTTGATGGTGCCGATGGAATCCGCAATGCCGGATATGGAGTGGTTCAGGTTCTGGGTCTGCCCGTGGAACTCATCCATGGTACGGCGGATGTAGGCGGCATCTTCCTTATACTGGTGGCCGGATTCCACGAATGCCTGGAATTCCTTCAAAACAGATTGACTCATATAGTCAATCATCTGCCGCGCATGATCGGAGAGATTGTAGACGGAGGCGGTGACAACATCGTTGATTTCCTGGATGCGGGCCGCGGTTTCCTGGGTGGAATTGGAAAGTTCCCGGATTTCCCGGGCCACCATGGCAAAGCCCTTTCCCGCGTCTCCCGCGTTGGCGGCTTCCACGGACGCGTTCAGGGAGATGAGCCTGGTCTGCTGGGCGATGGTGAGGATATCGCCGGTGAGGGATTTGATCTGGTTCACGCTTCTGCTTTTTTCGATGGCATCGTTGAGGGAATGTAGGATTTCCTCTGTCTTGGCCCCGGCGGCTTGTGCGCTGTTCTGGGCGGATTGCTGCATGTCGTCCGCCCGGGCGTTCATCTGGGCGGTGTAGGCGGTAATGTTGCTGCATTCCTCCGTGATGGAGCTGACCTCCTGGCGGACATTCCCTGCGCCCTCGTTGATGGCGGATACATTTCCGGCAACCTCCTGGAATGCGGTGGAAAGCTGTCCTGCCAGGGCGGAAAGGCCTGCGGCGCTTTTCCGGGAGGCATGGGTTTTCTTCAGCACTTCCCCCGTCATGCCGTTGATGCGTCCCGAGCTTTCCTGGATTGTCTTCAGTATATTTTTGATGGGGATCACGACGTAAACGGAAATCAGCCGGAAATCAGCCAGTACCAGAAGGATACAGGCAAGGGCGGCTGTGATGCCCACCGCCAGGGAGATCAGGTATACTGTGGAGAGATGGGATCTGGCCTCCCGGGTCTGGGCGTTGAAGGATGCGTTCAGGGCGTCGATATCCGCTCTCATGGCATCGGCGTACTCCGCCACATCGCCGTTGGCCAGGGCATAGGCGTCCTGGGTCTTGTGGCCTGCACTGGCGCATACCAGGTGGACGAGGGCATGTTTGAATTCGGCGTAATTGTCCAGAAGGGATTCGTACCGGGCCCTGTCCTTCTGTATGACAAAAGCCTCGTACTCCGAGAGCCTGGCGTCCAGAAGCGATTCCTCTTCCTTGATTTGCTGAACCAGGAGGATCATGGTATTATAATCTGTAGCTACAATGTGGCTTAAGGCCATCTTGTGAATTTCCATGGAGTCCTGGCAGATTTCGGCCAGCCGCTCCTTGCCTTCCATATAGTCGTCCGCGATGTTGGAGGCGCTTGCGTTTACGTTGCGGATATTGAGGATGGACAGGATGTTGGACAGCAGCGCCACGATGCCAAGCAGGGCGATGGGGAGGATCAGGCGGTGTTTTAAGCTGATATTTTTCATGTTGGGCAGCACTCCTTATTTAACTGTAAATTGATGTATCTATACCGTTCCAAGGGTTCACCGTTTTTGATGACAATAGTATGTAATACCGAATGTAATGACTGAAGCAGCAGAAACTGTATGCAGGCAGATCGGGCGTTGTGCAGGCTGTGAAGTCCGAAGCCGGTATTGGGGAAACCGTGTATGGACAGCATTAGATTCTACAGGCTGTGAAGCCTGAAGTCGATATTGCGTAAACTGCGCACAGACGGCATGGGAAGATGCGGTCATGGCGCAATAATGCCTGCAACCATAGTGTCCAGCAGCTCCTGAAGACTTTTTCCGGAAGGGTTTCCCGCCAGAATCTCCTCGGTAAAGTTGGTGACCGGCTCCCAAAAATTTCCGCCGATGCGTTGCAGGCAGGAGTACTCCGACTGCTCCAGAAGCGCGGCGATGGCAGGGGAAGCCTGAACCTCCCGGGAAGCGGCCGTCTTTTTATTGGAAGGCCCCTGCCCTCGCATTTCAAAGCGCAGCTCCTGATTTTCCTCACTGGTAATCCATTCCGCAAGCCTGGCGGCCCAGTCCCTGTGCGGGGAATACGCATTCACGCCGATGAGCTTGTAGCCGGAGAAGGACGCCATCTGAACCTGCTGTCCCGCGCAGGCATAGGAAGGCAGTTTTGCGGCCCCGAAGGCATCGCCCCAGGCCTCTTCCACGGTTACCGCGTTCCAGACGCCGCTGATTCCGGCTACGATAGAGCCGTTTTTGACTCCTTCCACAAAACCGGCGTCGTCCGTGCTCAAAAATCCCGGGTGCCTGGCCATGGTCGTCATGGCTTTTGCCACATCGGTTCCCTTGATGTCGCCTTCCGTGTCGTTCCAGGTACAGTAATTCGTAATGCCGTCATCGTTGAGCCCCAGGGTGAGGCCGGTATTGCCGAACAGGGCGTATACATACCATCCGGAAGACCATTCCATGGAAACTTTCCTGTCCGAATCTCCGGCAATGTCCAGCATCCTGTCCCAGGAAAGGATGTCTTCCGGAGAGAAATATTCTTTATTATAATATAGAAAATAACCGTTGTCCGCAGTCAGGGGATAGGCGTACAGGGTGTCGTTGACACAGGCTGCTGAGACGGCTTCCGGCAGGTTCGCTGCCCGCAGAGCTTCCGCGTTTTCTACAGGATCCAGGGCCCCTGATGCCACCAGTGTGTTCAGCTGGTCATCCGCAAACGCAAAAACGTCAGCGCCGTTTTCCAGGTCAGCAATCAGCGCATCGGTACAGTGGCTTTCGCTCTGGGGCTCATATGTAATCCGGAAGTCGGCTTCGCCCCGGTATTTTTCCTGGAATTCGTCTAAGATCCGGTTTAGAAGTTCTTCATCCTCGGCCGCGCCCCAGACCGTCAGCTCCACCGGGCCGGAGGTGGGGGAAGAAAAATTTTCTCCATCGGAAAAAATTTCTCCGTTGGAAGGGGATGAATTTTCTTCGCCTCCGCATCCGCACAGAGAGGCGGTAAGCAGAAAGAGGGCGGGAAGGAATAAGTGGAATTTTCGTTTCATGGTATTCTCCGTATAAATATTTTGTATATTATTTTAACATTATTTTAGATTGTTTGCAATTATTTTTCCCTTTGCGGAACTCTTTTACGAGACCCTCTGGGACAGGCCGCTGTCAAGGCCGCCTGATTGGTTGCCCCCAATTCAGTACAGTACGGATTTCCATTGTAAAGAACCGGAAAAAGTTATATAATCAAAGATATAAATCTAGATTTGGGGAAACGATTCGAAAAATTTCCATATGGCGGAAAACCTGGCCTCTGGTAGGGAAATTCGGAATTACCGGAGCAGGGGAAGCGGGCTTTGGTAGGGGCGGGTGACCTTTGAGGCCGTTGAGGGAGAGCATTTTTACGGTCTGGGGCACGAGGCCACGGGATGTTTTGACTTGAAGGGCTGTACCGTGGATCTGCGCCATGTGAATGCAAAATGCGCCATGCCCTTCGTGTATTCCTCCCTGGGGTATGGCTTCCTGTGGAATATGCCGTCCACGGGAACCTGCGAGCTGGCCTGTAACCGGACCCGGTGGAGTAGCGACTGCATGCGGCAGATGGATTATGTGGTGATGGGAGGAAGCCCGGCAGAGGTGGCGGAGACCCTGGCGGATCTGACCGGGCATGCCCCTATGATGCCGGATTGGGGTATGGGTTTCTGGCAGTCCAGGCTGCGGTATGAAACCCAGGAGGAAGTGCTGCGGGTGGCAAGGCGGTACCGGGAACTGGGCTTTATTACAGGGGAGAGGCAAGGATTACAGGGAGAAAAGGTGGAGGTTTGCGATGAATGCGATGAAAAAAAGGGTTTTGATTACGGGGTTTGAGCCTTTCGGCGAGGATACAGTGAATGCCTCCTGGGAAGCGGTGAGCCGGCTGGAGGGGCGAGTCGGGGACTGGGAGGTGGAGAAGCTCCTGGTGCCCACGGTGTTCGGGGAGGCTGCGGAGAAGGTTCTGGAGGCGGCCCGGGAGCTGCAGCCGGATGTGATACTCTGCGTGGGCCAGGCAGGAGGCAGGGCCATGGTGACGCCGGAGATGGTGGCCATCAACCTGCGTGACGCTTCCATAGAGGACAACGCGGGGAAGAAGCCCCGGGACGAGCCGGTGGCGCCGGGGGGATCCACGGCGTATTTTGCGTCCGTTCCGGTGCGTAAGATCGTGGAGTCCGTGAAGGGCGGCGGTATCTCCTGCGGGATTTCCTATTCTGCCGGGGCGTATGTGTGCAATGATTTGTTCTACAGCCTGCGGCATCATTTTGAGGGAAGCGGGACGGGAGTGGGATTTATCCATGTGCCCTGCCTGCCAGAGCAGAATGGGGGCAGGAGTTCCGTGCCGCCGGAGCAGGGAGGCAGCAAACGTCCCGGCATGCCGTTGGAAGATATCGTGCAGGCGCTCCGCCTTGCAGTCCTGGCGCTCTGAGGGGAGCGTTATCCGCAGGCGGGGCATGGGTAAAGCAGGGCATGGAAAAATTCATGGAGCCAGATCAGTTTCCAGTTGACAACACTGGACTATTGTGATAGTCTATAAATGAGCTCAGACTATTGCAATAGTCCATTTTGTATTTCAGACACTGAAAACCAACAGCCAGAAAGGAGATTTCATGGACGGAAAGCTGTTTGATTCGGAACTGAAGGTCATGGAAGTTCTGTGGGAACAGGGGCCTGCCCCTGCCAAGGACATCGTAGACATACTTGCAGGCCGCATCGGCTGGAATAAGAATACTACTTACACAGTCATCAAGAAATGCATGGAAAAAGGTGCCATAGAGCGCAGCGAGCCGGGATTCCTGTGCACGCCCCTGGTCACCAGGGAAGAGGTGGCAAAAAGTGAGACGGAACAGCTCATCGACAAGATGTTCGGCGGCTCCAGCGAGCTGTTTTTTTCAGCATTTCTTAAAAGTAAAGGGATTTCGGAGGCTGAGGCCCTCCGGCTTGCCCGCATGATAGAGGAGGCGAAATAAATGCTGCATTTTAGAATGGATATGCCATTTTTTCTCATGGCGTTTTATGGAAGCATCATGATCGTGGCGGTGCTCCTGTTGCGGACGCTGCTTAAGAACAGGCTGCCTAAATTTGTGTTTCCCGTGCTCTGGGCGGTGGTGTTGCTGCGCCTGTTAGTACCTTTTTCCTTAAGCAGCCCTTTCAGCCTGCCGGTACCTGATTTTCTGGCCGGGCTGTCAGGATTTTCACTGGCTCAACCGGAGCAGACAGCGCTGACAGAAGATGTGGCTTTGCTGCAGGCAGGTACGGCAGGGTGGCAGACAGAAAGCTCAGGTACGGCAGGGGCAGGAGCCTCCGGTACCACAACAGCCTCTGGGGGCTTGGAGAACCAGGGCGGCACGGGCGCGGAAAACGTGGGGCAGACAGTGGTGGAGGAGGTAGTATACGGCACCGGCGCGGAAGCCTCTTTCTACAATGCCATGGACTCCCGTTCCTTTTTTTCCACGGGAACCCTGAGAAAGGCTCTGCCCCTGCTTTACTTCCTGGGACTGGCCGCGGTGGCGGGGGTTCTGGCCTGGCAGAAAATCGCATACATGAAAAGGCTGAAGGGAGGCCTGCTGATGGAGCACAATGAGACTGTGAACGGGCTGCTGCGGGACATGGGGATGGGGCATGTGCTGGTGTTCTCCAATGACGAGATCGCCTCCCCGTTGGCCTGCGGGCTGATCAGTCCCCGCATTTACCTGCCCACTCGGATGGACTTCGGAAATGCTGTGCTGCTGCGCCATGTGCTGGCCCACGAGGCCATGCATATCAGGCGCAGGGATAACTGGATGAAGGCCGTCATGCTGGCAGCGCTTGTGCTGAACTGGTACAATCCGTTGGTGTGGCTGATGGCGAAATGCCTGGCTTCAGACCTGGAGGCCGCCTGTGACGCGGCAGTGCTGAGCCGGTGGGGCGAGGAGGAGAGGAAAGGATACGCCTACAGCCTGCTGGCCATGGCCGTGGGCGGGGGCCGAAGTTCCCTGCTTTACAGCGCGTTCTCCAAGACCGAGGTGGAGAGGCGGGTGAAGGGCATTCTGGCATTCAGGAAAGCCTCGGCCTTTGCACTGCTGTTTTCCGTATTGCTGTTGGCGGGAGGCACGGCGGTTTTTGCTACCGGAGGACAGGCTCCCTTTTCCCGTTACCTGACCAGTTACTGCGCAAGCGCGAACTGCAGATGGGGCGTGCGGGTGGAGATCACCCGGGATATCGCCCTGGGGGAGCGTTTCGAGAAACGGGCGGAGGATGCGGTGTTCTCCGTGTTGGGCGCGGACACCACCCAGGATCCGGATGTCATCCGGGAGGCAGTCCAGGCAGCCCTGGCCGGGGAATTCGGTGTGGAGCGGAGCGCTTTTGATGTGTCGGTGAGCCTGTGCCTGGATCCGGAGACAGTGGACGCCCAATACGCCCAATGGGGAATCCAATGTCTGGATAATGGCTTCCTGCGCTATCAGGGGGAGCAGGTGCGCACCTACCGGGACGAGATGCTGGGCTCCTATCAGTCCAGGGAAGACGGGGATGTAGACATCGTTGTCCAGAGGAACCGTCTGGGAGAGATTACCGCTGTCAACGCCTGGCATGCGGGAGACGAGGAATACGACAGCCGCACAAGGGAGATGGAGCGGGCAAGTTTTTACCACTACGGAACCGGGCTGAATCAGGGGTACGCCGAGGAGCAATGATATGGCGGAAAGACAGCCTAAGTTTTTGGAAATACAGGTCGATATTAATTTGGAAGATAAAAGCAAATCTTCAGAAGCGATACAAATGTTTTCGATCGTGAGTATAAATACAGACAGGAGCTTCGCCAGCGGAATCAGGAAATTTACAGACTGTATGTGCAGGGGAGAAAGGTGCCTGAGCTGGCGGAGGAATATTATCTTTCCGACAAGAGCGTCTACCGGATTCTGGGTGAGATGCGGGGGAGGAGCAGGAACTGAGGATGCGGGAGAAATCGGTAAATGGGATTTCTCCCGTTCTTTTTCGACTGAAAGACGGGAATGACATTAAATGTGCCCCCATGTTAAAATAAAGCTGAAATGAAAATAAACTGATATGAAAAAAGCTTAAGACAACAAGAAAGGATTGAAGATTGTAAGGGAACTGTTCTTGCGAAATTTATGTATTGATTATCGCGGGATGTTATAAAAGCCATAGCAGAAATCCGGGGTTTTCATTCAAGGTTGACATCCCTGAATCCTGCGGTATAAT
>CAJTSY010000051.1 GCA_910578995.1 uncultured Acetatifactor sp. | reverse complement strand
TCCCCGTCTTCAATAAACAGGATTTTGTCCATCTTCTCTATGGTGGTGACCCTGTGGGCAATGAGGATGGTAGTCCTGCCCTGCCTGGCCTCCCGCAGATTCTCCAGGATGGCCGCCTCTGTCTTGGTATCCACCGCAGACACGGAATCGTCCAGAATCAAGATGGGCGCGTCCTTCATCAGCGCCCGGGCGATGGAAATCCTCTGCTTCTGGCCGCCGGACACCGTGACGCCCCGCTCCCCCAGAATCGTATTGTAGCCCTGCTGAAACTCCTTGATATTGCTGTGCACATCCGCAAGCCTTGCCGCCTGGGCCACAGCCCTTGGATTGTAGGCATCCACCCCGAAGGCGATATTTTTCTCTATGGTGTCGGAGAACAGGAAATTGTCCTGGGGTACATAGGCGCAGGCCGCCCGCAGGTCACGGATTTTTACATCGTTCACGTCATGGCCGTCGATGAACAGCGTGCCGTCCGGGACATTGTAGGTGCGCAGGATCAGATCCACAAGCGTCGTCTTGCCGGAACCGGTCTTTCCCACCAGTCCCACATTTTCCCCCGCCCTGATAGTAAAGGATACGTTTTTCAGCACATCCAGTTCCCCGTCGGGATAGTTGAATGTCAGATTCCGGAACTCAATGTCCCCCCGCACATCCTGCAGGCTCCCGGCGCCCTCCCTGTCCGTCACGTCAATCTTCGCGTCCAGCAGCTCCCCCAGACGGTCCAGGGACGCCTTCCCCCTGGAAGTCATGTCTATGAGCTCGGACACCGCCATGATAGGCCAGATGACGGCATTGAAATAACCGATGAACTCCACCAGCTGGCCGGCATTGAACTGGTTTTTATACACAAGATATCCCCCGTAGCCAAGAATCACGCAGACCACGCTTTCCACGAACATGGTCACCATGATCCGCAGCAGCACGGAAGACTTAGTGTGGTCAATATTGGCCTCCTCATTCTCCTCGTTCAGCTTCTGAAAGGCCATCAGCTCCCTGGCCTCCTTGACGAAGGCCTTTATCACCGCAATGCCGGAAAAGCTCTCCTGGGAGAAATCGGAAAGCCTGGAAAAAGCCTCCTGACGGATATCCCACTTTTTCATCATCTGTTTCCCGATCACCGTGGCCGCCCCCAGCAGAAACGCCATGGGAATCAGGGACAATAATGTCAATCCCGGATCCATCTTCCACATGTTCATCACCGCAAGCACGCCAAGCAGCAGGGCGTCAAAGAACATCAATACGCCCCATCCGAAGCAGTCCTGTACGGTGTCCAGGTCATTGGTGAACAGGCTCATGAGATTCCCCACCTTGTTGACCTGGTAATATTCCCGGCTTAAATCCTTGGCATGGTCAAACATCCGGTTGCGCAGATCCGCCTCCAGGCGCACCGCTGCCCCAAAGAAACATATCCTCCACAGAAACCGCCCGAACACCATAGCCAGGACAATCTTCACCATGGGCATAGCGATGCCGTCCAGAAGGAACTCCATGTCAAAGGCCCTCTGAACGCCGTCCACGCTGACGGTCCCGCTGTTCATACCGTTGATCACCATCCTGTAGATCTTGGGGATCTCCAACTGCAGAAAGTCCACCATCACCAGGGAAAGCAGGCCGAAAATCAGCCATCCGGCATACTTAAAATAGTATCTGTTGATATGTTTTCCGAAAATCATATGTGCTCCCTTCCTTTTGGCATTTTTCCCATTGATTTTCATTTCCCGGTCAGGAATTGCCGAAACATAACCTGTGCACAGGCGCTTCCCGATTGCCGCTCCTATCATTATATAACCCGTAGCCTGCCCTAAGTCAAGTGAAATCGGAAAATATTCATTAAAAACCGGCCCGGTTTCCCGGGCCGGCCAATGCGGCTCATTCTAAAGACAAAGTCATAGTAACATCCCCGCTTCCAAGCGCATCCTCCCAACCGGTCAGGTCATCAATATGCCCAGTCTCGTTTTCTCTATTGGCGTAATAAAGACAACATACGCTTGCATCTGCATCGTAAGCATTTTTTACGATTTCAAGCACTGCTCCCTCCAATTTCGACACATTCTCTCGCCCAATCGGCAGTATAGGCATCTACATCAAACTCGATTTCTCTGACCTGTTTTCTCATGAGAACTCCTTTGGCAACAATATTATTGTTATTGTACCAAATAACATGCATTTCTACAACTTTCATTATAAAGAATTTAATATCATTTCGTCATTTTTTTACACCCCAATCAGCGCGTCAAATGTCCCCACCACGTTCAGCCGCCCGTACCCCCATTCCCTGTTCGGAAAGCTCATGTCATAATTCCTCGCCGCCCCCCGCACAAAATAATTCTTGATCTCCCTGCTGGCCACCGTCGGGTTGTTCCCGTCCACCACCGCCCACTGCATGAACTGCGCCACAGCCCCGGCGGTAATGGCGGCCGCCAGGGAACTGCCCGTCTCCCTGCCACGGATGGTTGACACATTTACCCCCGGAGCCGCGAAGTCCGGATTCACCCCGCCTGTCCTTGTGAACCCTCTCCCGGAATCAATGTAAAAGCTGTTATTTGCCGCATTGTAAGTGGACACACTGATCACGTCCCTGGCCATGGCAGGCTCCGTCAGGGTTACATAGGGCGTGGCCTCCAGAAACTGCACGGTCCCGTTCATAAACTGGGTGATGGGAAGCCACATGTGGAATGTTCCGTTGTGGACATCCCCCACCGCCTCCACCTGGAATGTCCAGATCCCCGGGGTGGGCAGCGAGACCCGCAGCACCACCACCTCCTCCCCGGAAGCAGGCTCCGCCAGGGTTCCCGCTATGGTGATCCGGGTCCGCTCATAGACAAAGCTGTAGGTGATGCTGCCCTGAATGCCCAGGCGGATGGCCGGAATAGTCTCCCCGCCGGGAGAGCGGACGGATATGGTGAACACATCCGGCACATTTCCCCACAGCTCCAACAGAAATCCTTCCACATTGTCCGCCACCCGCACTTCCACCGGCACGCTTCCAATGCTGCCCGCCCTGCCGGTGGTCTCCAGATATCCCTGAAAATGATGGCCTGAGTTGCCCTCGTTGCCGCCGCACACCACCACGGCCCGGCTGCGCCTGGAGGCAACCGCGTCCAGGTAGCTGGGAAGAGGGCCGCTGCCCGCGTGATCCCCGTAGTTTGTTCCCACCCCCAGGCAAATAACCACGGGCCTGCGGAACTGGCGGGCAAATCGGTCCGCATACTGCACCCCCAACATAATGTCCGTCTCCTCATAGGCGGGAACCCCGGGAGGTACCATATAGAAGCTGCGCAGGAATTCCTTGGCCTGTTTCAGCTTCACCACCACAATATCCGCATCCGGAGCCGCCCCCAGGAAGCTGATGCCATTGCCCAGCCTGCTCCCCGCCGCCACACTGGCCATGGAACTTCCATGTCCGATTTCATCCCTGCTGGGCACTACACTGTAGGGATCCTCCGACTGCAGGGCGCGGTTGATCTCCTCCCTGGAATATTCCGTGCCATAGAAAAGTCCCTCCGGCGGGTTTTCTCCCTGAACGGTCTGGTCCCAGATAGCCAGAATGCGGCTGTTTCCCTCACTATCCCGAAACGCCGCATTTGTATAGTCAATTCCCGTATCGATGATGCAGATGACCACCCCCCGCCCGGTGAGGCTTAAGGGCGCCCGCTGTACCTGGGTAATGCCGCTGACAATGAGGCTGTTGGGGTCAAAGCTGCGCCCGTCAGCAGCCTCCTGCATCAGTCCGTACAGTTTCGGCACCCCCTTATAAGTGAATAAATAATCGTCCGTGTTGGGGATATTTGCCTTGTCGATATACACAATATTGTACAGATTATCGATATTCAGGTAGCACAGGTCAAAACTGTCCGTGTCCAGAACCTGTACCGGAAATTCCGTAATTACATCATAGTAGTCATTGGAAAGAATTTTATCACTGCAGTCCATGTCAGAGTCCCCTTCACGGCCCGATATAATCCCTTTATCTTATGCAGGGAAACCGTCCCTGGTTCCTCTGCGAGCCCGCCCCCAGATACCGGGCCGTGAATTATCTGTTCACAGCCTTCCTGCCTTTAACCTTCCCGAACTTCCTGGCGGCGGATTTCCTCCGCCACAAGCACAACCGCAGACCTGGGCGGAACCTTAAGCCTGCTTCCATACTGGAATTCCGTCTCCGCCTCTATATCCTTTCCGTCCTCATATTCCACAAAGGTATTGACGCAGACCCTCCACCTCATGCCGTCCGGCAGTCCGGGCAGCTGCATGTCAAGCGGCTTCCAGTAGGCGTTCATCCCATAGAATACAACGTCGTCCCCGGTATCCTCCTGATTCCGGCCCGCATACATGATTCCGATGAGACGGCTGGTATAATTGGTTCTGGCATTCCAGGGAAAATCGTTGTGGATGCTGATATCAGGAAATCCGCAGGCCGCCTCCCCGCAGGGTTTCCGCACCACGGTATGTTTCTTCCGGAATGCGATCATATACCGGAAAAAATCGTGTATCTCCTGATATTCCTCCAGTCTCCCCCAGTCCAGCCAGGAGATAGGGTTGTCCTGGCAGTAGGCATTGTTGTTTCCGAACTGTGTATTGCAGAACTCGTCCCCTGCGTAAAACATGGCGGGTCCCCTGCTGCACATCAGGGTCACGAAAGCGTTTTTCACCATACGCCGGCGCAGCTTCTCGATTTCCGGATCATCCGTGGCCCCTTCCACGCCGCAGTTCCAGCTGTTCCCGTTATTATCCCCGTCCGTATTGTTCCATCCGTTCTTCTCATTGTGTTTCACATTATAGGAATACAGGTCGTACAGGGTAAAACCGTCATGGCAGGTGAGGAAATTTAACGAGGCCCCCTGTCCCCTGTCCATGGGGTCATACAGATCCCTTGATCCGGTTATCCTGGTGATGGCCACCCCCGCCATTCCCTCGTCGCCTTTCAGGAAACGGCGCATATCGTCCCGGTATCTTCCGTTCCACTCGGACCACCTGTTGTAGGCCGGGAAATTTCCCACCTGATAGAGTCCTGCCGCATCCCAGGCTTCGGCGATGAGCTTTACCTTCCCAAGGATGGAATCACAGGCAATTTCTTCCAGGATGGGCGGATTCTTCATGGGCTCCCCGCTCTGGTTGCGGACCAGAATGGACGCAAGGTCGAAGCGGAATCCGTCCACACGATATTCTGTCACCCAGTACCGCAGGCAGTCGATAATAAACCTGCGCGTCATGGGGTGATTACAGTTCAAAGCATTCCCGCACCCGCTGAAATTATAATAATGTCCGTCCGGCGTCAGGATATAATATATATTGTTGTCGATACCCTTGAAGGAAAAATTAGGGCCGTCCTCATTCCCCTCCGCCGTGTGGTTAAATACAACATCCAGGATTACTTCGATTCCGTTCTCTTTCAGCTCATAGATCAGCTGTTTCAGTTCATCCCCCTCGTGGTTGTGCTCCACCACGGAGGAATACCCCGTATTAGGGGCAAAAAAGCATACCGTGTTGTAACCCCAGTAATTATAGAGCTGCACCCCGTCCACAACACGGGCGTTCTCCATTTCGTCGAACTCAAAGATGGGCATCAGCTCCACCGCGTTGATTCCCAGATCCTTCAGGTAGGGAATCTTCTGCCGCAGCCCCTCGTAAGTCCCCTTTGCGGTCACCCCGGAGGACTCGTCCTTGGTAAACCCCCTTACATGCATCTCATAGATAACCAGATCCTCCAGGGGAAGCTCCAACTGCCTGCTCTTGCCCCAGTCAAAGTTGTTCTCCACCACCCTTGCATGGTACACAAAAGATTCGCCGTCCTCGGGGCGCTCTCCCCAGTTCCTCTGTCCCGTCACGGCCTTCGCATAGGGATCCAGTAAAATGTTATTTTTGTCAAACAGCAGACCATGCTCCTTGTCGTAGGGGCCGTCCAACTGGAACGCATACTCAAATTCCTCGATTTTCAGGTCAAACACCAACATGGAATAGGTGTTCCCGATATGATAGGATTCCGGAAAAGGCAGCCTTACATAGGGTTCCTTCTCCTGTGGCCGGAACAACAGCAGTGTACAGCTTGTGGCGCCATGGGAATGAATCGTAAAACTGACTCCGTTCGACGCCGCTGCCGCACCATCCCTGTTGTAAAATCCCGGCCGAACCTTAAAACCGTTTATTTCATCCAACGGCTGTAGTTTTGTGCCCCTCTGAGGCTTGTGCTGTACAAAATCCATATAGTCTGTTCTCCTCCTGCTTCCAATTCCACATTCCCTGTATGGACAGCGGACTCCTCCGCCCGCCTTCTTCGTCTCGGGAGACTCCTGCAGAATTCTTTTTTCTAAAAAACGCTGTGGGAACCGGATTCCCACAGCGTCATCTCTCACTGACCCTTCCGGGTATTCCTTATGAAATTATATCCATTCTACGCATTCATATGCCGTTCAATACAGTCAACGATCTCTTTCTGCACAGGCAGGACTTTTTTCAGAACCTCCCTGGCCTCCTCCGGCTTACCGGTACGCAGGAGACTCAGCATCTCACTGTATGATTCAAATATGGGCGTGAGGGACAGATTGCCCGCCGTTCCCTTGATGGAATGGACCTTCTCGATGACCGGGGTACAGTCGGTGGCATCAAAGTCCTCCGTCACCTCCTGGCTCTTTATCATCTTTACGAAAGAACCCAACAGCCTGGTATAGAGCTTCTCATTTCCCATGAGGCGCTTCATTCCGTCCTCCACGTCTACACCCAGTGTTCTCAACTCATCCAACAAATTCATTTACCGCACCTCTTTAATACTTTCCGAAACCGTCTCCAAGGGAGATTACCTGCTCATTGGCATTGGATACAGCCGCTGAATAGTTGGAAGATCCCCTGGAACTGGATCCCTGCCCGTTGCCCAGATTGTAAATGGACAGCATTTCCCGCATTCTGGATGCCTGATTGGACAATTCTTCACTGGCCGCCGCACATTCCTCGCTGGTAGCGGAGTTGGTCTGCACCACCTGGGATACCTGGGAAATGGCCTGCTCAATCTGTGCCACCGCAGTGGCCTGGTAATTGGAGGATTCCGCGATACCGTTGATGATATGCTCGCTCTCCTGTACCACCTTGGTAATCTCCCCCATGGCCTTTGCCGTCTCGCCGGCAATCTTGGATCCGGCGTTTACCTTGTTGATGGAATCCTCGATAAGCGCGGAGGTCTCGCTTGCCGCTTCCGCACTCTTGGCAGCCAGGCTTCTCACTTCCTCGGCTACCACCGCAAAGCCTTTTCCTGCCTCGCCCGCCCTTGCAGCCTCAACCGCGGCGTTCAGTGCCAGGATATTGGTCTGGAAGGCGATATCTTCAATGGTTTTGATGATCTTGGAAATGCTCTCGGAAGCCTTGTTGATATCCTCCATGGCGGATACCATGTTCTGCATCTGCACATTTCCCTTCTGTACGTCGCCAATGGCGCGGACCACCAGACCCGCGGCTGAATTGGCCTGCTCGGCGTTCTGCTTCGTCTTCTCGGCTATCTCATCGATGGATGCCGTGATCTCCTGGATGGCGCTTGCCTGCTCGGTGGAACCCTGTGCCAGTGCCTGGCTGGCGCTTGCCACCTGGGAGGAGCTGACCGTCACTTGGGAGCCTGCGTCGCTGATATTGCTCAGTGCATTGTGGTTGTCTTCCACCAGTTTCTTCAGGGAATGTCCCAACACGTCCTCCGAGGACCTGGGATTTACCGTCACGGTCAGGTTTCCGTTGGAGACTTCCTCCGCAATCTTTGCCTGGTACTTGATATTGTCCACTACCTTGGTATATTCGTCCACCAGGTCGCCGAACTCGTCATTATTGTACTTCTCCAGGTGTACGTCCACACGCCCCTGCGCGATATCCCTGGCCGCATTGGACAGCAGCATCAGGGATTTCTGTATAGTCTTGACCAGATCATAAGCCACATACAGCGTAATCGCTATGGAAACCGCCACAGCCGCAATGGAAAAAATCATGGAGTTTCTCGCCGCCGCATCCCTGGCCGCTTCCTCCGCATGAGTAATCCTTCGCATGGACATAATCGCGAATACAGAATTGATCAGCGTCAGTACAATGGGAATACAGAATCCCCCAATCAGCCTGGTTTTTATTTTCAAGTCCTTCATTGCTTCATACCTCTCATTCTTCATTCAATTTTGACTGCTCCGGATCCACGGGTTCATCATCATACAGAAGCTTCTCCGGATCCAACAGCAGTTTAACCGTGTTTCCTACTTTTCCGATACCATAGACATACTTGTGATGCGCCCTGTCCGCACGCCCGATGGTGGGAGGCGGCAGGATATTATCCTCCTTAATCTCCGCAACCTCCGCAATCTGCTCAACGATCAGCCCCACCGTAGTGGATTTTACGTTGATGACCAGGATACAGGTTTTATCATTGTACTCACAGGGGCCCTGGCAGAACCGCAGCCGGACGTCCACAACCGGTATGATCCTGCCGCGTAGGTTGATCAGACCCCGGATGTAGTCCTCAGTCTCCGGAATCTTGGTAACCGTCTGGTACTGGATAATCTGCTGTACATACTGGATTTCCAGTCCGAAATACTCGTTTCCGGACTTGAATATCATATACTTGCCCTTCTGTGTATCGCCGTTGTCCTTGCTTTCTCCTACCTCATCCTGCAGTCCTAACAGCCTGTTCGTCTCATCCATAAACTTACCGGTCCTTTCTTTATTCTACAAGCCCGGGGGCATCCAGGATCAGGGCTATGCTGCCGTCGCCCAGCTGTGTACAGCCGGACAGGCCCTTGACCTTCTTGATATAAGAAGGAATAGGCTTTACCACTATTTCCTGTTCTCCCACCAGTTTGTCCACCAGAAGGCAGACTTTCTTGTCTTCCACTTCCAGGATCAGCATCACGCCGTCCTCCACGGACTCCTGGTATTCCTCCAGTCCATACCACTTGCCCAGGCGAAGCACGGGGAAGCATTCTCCCCTGATCATGACAAACTCGTCGCCGTTGGGCTCGTGAACCATCATGTCCTCTTTCACCCGGATAAACTGCTTGATCACGCCGGTCTCCATGACAAAGGAAGACGTCCCCACCTCCATCACGATGCCGTCGATGATGGCCAGCGTAAGAGGAATCTTCAGACTCATGACACTGCCCTGCCCCGGCGTGCTCTCAATCTCCAGGGCTCCGCCGATGGCCTGGATGTTCTGAACCACCACGTCCATTCCCACGCCGCGCCCGGAATACTCCGTCACTGTCTCATTGGTAGAGAAGCCGGGCAGCGTAATAAACTGGTATACTTCCTTGTCCGTGTAGGCGGCATCCGGTTTGTTGTCGTCCAGAATACCCTGTTTCCTTGCCTTTGCCAGGATTTTCTCCCGGTCCAGTCCTGTACCGTTATCCTCCACGCTGATCCACACCTTGCCGGCTTCTGTCTTGGCCGACAGGGTCACCTTGCCCTTCTCGTGCTTGCCGCTCTGGGCGCGCTCCTCATTGGTCTCTATGCCGTGATCCACCGCATTTCTCACCAGGTGCATCAGTGGATCGGAAATATGCTCGATAATATTCTTATCCACTTCCGTGGTATCCCCCACCATCACAAACTCGATATCCTTGCCCAGCTTCCTGGACACGTCGAATACGATACGGTTCATCTTCTGGAAGGTATTGGTCAGCGGCACCATCCGCATGGACATGATCACGTTCTGCAGATCCGTGGAAATGGACGCCAGCTGCGCCGCAGCCTTATTAAAGTTATCCAGATTCAGCCCAGGCACCTTCAGGTCGGAATTCTGCAGCACCACGGATTCGGAGATCACCAGTTCCCCGATGAGGTCCATCAGCTGGTCCATCTTGCTCACGTTGACGCTGATGAAGGAAGCCTTCTCTCCCTTGGGCTTATCCTTGGCCAGTTTCTTCTGCTTTCCGGGCTCCTTGGACTGGATGACGAAATCGCCGGGCACAATCTTGGGAGTCTCCGGTTTCTTCTCCTCGGCCTTCTCTTTCTGCGCCTCCTCCTGTCTGGCCTCTATGGTCTCCACACTGGATTCCAGGTCGATCTGCGGCGCTGCCGGAGCCTGGTCGCCGAAGTCAAACCCCAGAAGGAACTGGTCGGCGTCGCACTCATATACTTCCACTTTTTCGATATCATATCCCACGCCGATCAGATCCCTTACCTCCTGCTCGCTGCACTGGGCCTGCAGCAGGATGCGGAATCCTTCCTTAATGATGATATCCCCGCTCTTCTCGTCCGTAAGGATGTCTTCCGGGGAATACAGAATATCCTCCGCGATCTCCTTCAGGGCGTACACCGTCTTGTACGCATGGACATTGGCCATCTCCGTCTCCGGGAAAAAGGTAATGAAAATCTTATAAAAACGGCTGGCACTTGTGGCTACCGGTGCTATGTAAAAATGCTTCGGCTCCTCATGCACATTTTCCGGCGGCGGATTTCCCGAATCTGCCGCTCCTCCGTTTTTGATCATGTTAAGGAATCTGTCCAGATCCGCAATGATATCGCTTGCGTCCCCGTCCGCCGGATCCCCGTTTCTGATCTTTTCCATCTCGCTTGAAATGAAATCCTCTACCTCCAGCACATGCTCCACCAGTTCCACATGGGGTACATTGTCAGGATGGGATTCCCTCAGGTAAAAGAATACGTCCTCCAACTTATGCGAAACAGCCGTGATATTATCAAACATCATGATACCCGAAGAACCCTTGATGGTATGCATGGTCCTGAATATTTCATTGATGCTGTCCTCATCAAAGCAGTCCGCATCCTTCTGTTCCAAAACCGTCTCCTGAAGCTGCTCCAGCAACTGGGTGTTCTCAAACAGATACATATCCAACATGCTTTCGGTATTAAAATCTTCAGCCATATCTGTCTCCTTTCTTGTCTGGTCTTTCTTCCGCCTCCCTCTCAGATCAGGTTCAGCTTTTTCATTGCCTGCTCAAACCGCTCCTGATCAATGGGTTTTCCGGAATAGATCGTGCATCCCAGTTCAAATGCCATCTTGACATTCTTTTCCTCATTCAGCGCGGTGGTCATGATCACCTTCACTGCCTTCTCCTCAGGAATATTCCTCTGTTTCTCCAGATTCCGGATACCCATGAGGGCCTGATATCCGTCCATAACCGGCATCATAATGTCAAGACATACCAGGTCATAGGGTTCGCCGTCCTCCAAAGCCATCATAAACGCATCCACCGCTTCCATTCCGTCCACAGTGATATCACATTCACCATACTTGGAGAGAAAGCCGGCCATAAATTTTCTCGTCGCGAAGTCATCTTCCGCCAATAGAATCTTCATGTTCTTTCTCCTTTACATTTTATTTAGCAATGCATATGTTCTTCCAGCTATATCGGAGAGTTTCTCCTGATATTCAACCGCTCCCAGATCATAAGCAACCTTGGGCATTCCATACACCACGCATGTGGATTCGTCCTGTCCGATGGTCCTGGCGCCGGCTTTGCGCATGGACAGAAGCCCCTTGGCGCCGTCGCCTCCCATTCCCGTCAGTATGATTCCCACCGCATCGGGCCCCGCCGCTTTCGCCACGGACTCGAACAACACTTCTACAGAAGGACAGTGTCCGTTCACCTTGGGTCCGGCCTTCACCTCCACCTGATAGCCGTCTCCCACCTTCACCAGGTGCATATGCCTGTCGCCCCCGGGCGCAATCAGCATATGGCCCGGCAGCACCCTGTCCCCTGTCTCCGCCTCCTTCACCCGGATCCGGCACTGGTCGTTAAGCCTCTTGGCATACATAGCCGTAAACCCCGGCGGCATGTGCTGGACGCAGACTATGCCCGGAATATCCGTGCCGTAATCCTTCACCACGCTGAAGATCGCTTCCGTCCCTCCCGTGGACGCGCCTATGGCCACAATCAGGTTGTTCTTCTTGGAGGACAGGTGCTGTTGGGGCGCTATCACCGCTTTCTTGATGTTGCCTATCCTGGCAGTGGAGGCTATCTTCACCTTCACCAGAAGCTCATTCCGGATAAAATCTTCCAGCTGCCTTCTTGTCGTCACAGCAGGCTTTGCCACAAAATCCACCGCCCCGGCGCTCATGGCGTCAAACACCTTGTCGCTCAGGGAGCTGATCACCACCACCGGAAGCGGGTACTGGGGCATGAGCTTCCGCAGAAACTCAATCCCGTTCATTCTCGGAAGCTCCACATCCAGGGTCATCACATCCGGCTTATGGGCCAGAATGGCATCCCTTGCCTCGAAGGGATCCGTGGCCGTGGCCACCACCCTGATGGCCGGATCCTTGCTGAGATTCTGAACCAACAGCTCCCGGAATACAATGGAATCGTCTACGATTAACACTTTAATCGGTCGCATATATTTTCATTCCCTTCCTTTATTTCCTGAATATCGAAGGCTTGATGATCTGGAACGGCGTGCTGTTCCTGTCAATGGTCTCAGTAGTTCCGATAAACAGGTAGCCTCCCGGCACCAGTGTGTCATATACCTTCTGAACCAGTTCCCTCTTGGTCTTCTCGTCGAAGTAAATCATAACATTCCGGAGGAAGATGGTATGCATCTGCCTTCGGAACGGAAAGGGATCCATCAAGTTAAACTGGCGGAAAATAACCTCCTGCTTCAGCTCCGGCACCACCTGGTACTGGCCGCCTCCCCCAATGGACTTGAAAAAGCGCTTCTTCCAGTTGGGCGGAACGCTTTTGAGCTGCTCCTCCGTGTAAATACCCGCAATGGCCTTCTGCAGCACCTTGGTGGAAATATCCGTGGCCAGAACCTTGGTATCCCACTGGGGCTTCTCCATTCCGAAAAACTCAGCCAACACCATGGCGATCATATAGGGCTCCTCCCCCGAGGATGCCGCCCCACACCAGATCCGCAGATCCTTTCTGGAAGCTTCCTTCTGCTTCAGCCAGGGAAGCACCTGGCTCCTGAAAAAGTCAAAATGTTCAAACTCCCGCATGAAATAAGTGTGGTTGGTGGTCAGGAAATTCACAAGCATCTTCTCCTGATTACCGGTCCTGTCATGTTCCACCGCATTCATGAACTCGTCGAAGCTGTGCCATCCGCCCCTCTTGATATAGTTCTCCAGTCTCCCGTTCACAATGACTTTCTTCTGGCTTAAGTCTATCCCGTAACGTTGTTTCATAAAAAAGGATATTCTCTGAAACTCTTCATCCTTGATCACAATTCCTCAAACCTCCCGCAGCTGATATGGAATAAATTCTCTATCTAAAATATAGCGGCATGCTCAGCATAACTGCCGCGATATTTTTCTGCATATCTTAAAAATATCAGGATTAAATTTTGTACCCGTCTCTCCCGCCATAATCTCCATGGCCTCCTCACGGGAATAATTCTTCTTGTCCGTCAGCGCGCAGTAGACTTCCACAATGGAAACGATCTGCGCCGCCAACGGTATATCATTTCCCCCCAGGCCTTCCGGATACCCGGAACCGTCCCAGTTCTCATGATGGTAATGGGCAATGTCCACCGCCGTCTTGAGAAAGTCGTTGTAATCGCTGCCCACATGGAGATCGCCCAGAAGCTTTGCCCCTATCAGGGTATGCCCCTGCACAATCTTTCTCTCCTCCGCGTTCAGCGCCGCCTTCCTTCCCAGGAGCTCCAGGGGAATGCCTATGTTTCCGATGTCACACAGAGGCGCCGCCAATTCTATGGTATCGATATAGGAATCCGAAATTCTGTCCTCAAACAGGGGAGAAAGCTGCATTCCCTGGGCAAGGATGCTGCAGTTGCGGCTCAGCCGCTCTATGTGCTCCTTCTTGTAGCAGGAATTCCGCGCCGCAATGCCTGCCAGGGCATAGAGCACATCCTTCTTCTCCTGCTCGATCTGTTTCAGCTGCTCCCTCACGGAAGCTTCCAGCCTGCGGTTCATCTCCTTGACTTCCAGGTCCGCCCTGTGCAGGCGCAGGTGGACACCCACCCTGGCCTGGACAATCTCAGGCACAAAGGGCTTCGTGATATAGTCGGC
The DNA here is from genome assembly GCA_910578995.1 of uncultured Acetatifactor sp. Taxonomy (GTDB): domain Bacteria; phylum Bacillota; class Clostridia; order Lachnospirales; family Lachnospiraceae; genus Acetatifactor. The sequence continues at coordinate 12,768 of CAJTSY010000051.1, read as the reverse complement.
GCCGCCAAGGTTCAGTCCCCGGACGATATCCTCCGGTTCGTCATTTGCGGAAATGAAGATCACCGGAATATTCCTGGTCTTCTTGTTCCCCTTCAGGCTTCTGCACAGCTCATATCCGTCCATGCCCGGCATGGATATGTCGGACAGTATCAGGTCGGGAAGGAATTCCCCCGCTGCCTTCAGGGCCTCCTCGCCGGTTTCCGCCAGTATGGGACAGCATCCCATTCCCCGGGTGATTTCCTCCAGAAGGATCCTGTTCAGTTCCAGATCGTCCACAATCAGGATTTTTGCCCCATTCCCGTTTCCAGGTTTCATATCCCCACCTCCTTCCGGCCACACAGCCCGTTATACTGACCCGATTACATTTCGCCAGGCCCACCTGCTAGTAACCAGGTCAGTACACTAGCCGGAAGACGCTTCGAAATCGCCTAGTTTATGATATGCCTCCATCACTTTGTCATAGTCCTCCTTCTGGATGGCCATCTTCAGCCTCAGAATCCCGCGTTTCAATTCAGGCGGGGCACCATCCGTCAGATTCCGTATGGTCTCCATGAACATCTCCGCCTTCTCCCAGTTCTCCATCTCCACGCTGAGAATCATCCTGGAGAAACTCTTCTTTAACGCTCTGCGGTTCTCCGCCGTACCGTATTTCCCGGCATCTTCCCCGTCTTCCTCCTGCCGCGCAGCCATCTGCCCGTATACGGCATCCACGTCATCCGCCGCAGCCTCCGCCCCCTCTTCCCGGGCCTCCGCCCAGATGGAAAAGGAAAAAGTGCTGCCCTTTCCCTTCCTGCTCTTGGCCTCAATGTCGCCCCCCATCAGCTCCACAAGCTGCCTGCATATATTCAGGCCCAGGCCCGTTCCCCCATATTTCCTGGATATGGAGGCATCCACCTGGGAAAAACTCCGGAACAGTTTATCCATGTCCTCCTCCGCAATCCCGATCCCCGTGTCTGACACGATGAAAAACAATTCCACCTTGTCGTCCACCCGGGCCGTCCGCAGCACCTGAAGCGAAATCTCCCCCACCGGGGTAAACTTCAGCGCATTGGACAGCAGGTTGTTGAGAACCTGCACAATGCGCAGTTCATCTCCCACCACATACTCCGGCACCTGCGGAGATACCGTTATGAAAAAATCCAACCCCTTTTCGGTAATCTTGCTGATATGCTGGGCTTTCACATAATCCAACATATTCCTGAAATGAAACCGCCGCGGCTCCAGAACAAACTTTCCGGCATCCAGTTTCGAAAAATCCAGAATATTATTGATGATCTTATTCATGTCCCCGCAGCAGCGCTCAATCAGCTGCAGTGTCTTTCCCGCATCCGCCGTTCCGCCCTGCAGTTCCCTGACATTCCCCAGGATACCGTTCACCGGCGTCCTCAGCTCGTGGGTCACATTTGCCACAAATTCCGCCTTGACCCTGGCCGCCTGCTGCGCCTCCTCCCGGACCTGGCCGATCTCCCTCCCCAGGTGCTCCCTCTCCAGAATGTCATTTGCCATACAGATGTATGTCCCCGGACTGAGGGGGTTCTCCAGGATCCGGGTCTCCACCGGAAAACAGGTAAGATTCCTGCGGTAGGCCGTGAGATGCGCGGTTTCCTTCCCGAACCGGTAATCTGTCTCGAACCCCGTCTCCGAAGCCTTAAAGGTACCGGGAAAAATATCGCTGATATGCCTGCCTCCCAATTCCTGGTAGTCCAGTTTTTCCCGGGCCGCCGCATTTCCATATGAGATTCTTCCCACGCCGTCGAACATAAGAACCATCTCCAGTGCATTCTCCACAGGAAATGCGGCGTTTTCCTTCTCGCCCATACCTTTCCTCCCTAAATACCCCTTCCCATATCCCGGAAACGTTAGAAAAGGCAGCAAAACGCAATCACTTCTTTGCTGCCTGCTCTTATCACGAAAATTCACATACCCCGATCAATTCATTTATATTGAAAAAATCCTCCCTGGCAAGTTCGAAACATTTCAGAATATCCGGCGAAAACTGCCCGCACTCGCCATTCATGATCATTTCAAAAGCCTTTTCATTGGTGAAAGAACTCTTGTACACCCTGGGACTGACCAACGCATCGTAAACATCTGCAACGGCAACAATCTGTGCGCTTAAGGGAATGTCCCCTCCTGCCAGATGATCCGGATACCCCCTTCCATCCCATCTCTCATGATGGTGGCGGCAGATATCATAGCAGTACCTGTAAAATTCGCTTGTCCTGTCCCGGTAGAACTTCTCCAACATATCGCACCCGATGGTGGTGTGCGTCTTCATAATCTCGAATTCCTCGTTGGTCAGCCTTCCCGGTTTTAACAGGATGGCGTCCGAAATGCCGATCTTGCCGATATCATGCAGCACCGAAGCCCTGGAAATCGCATCCACCTGCGCCCCCGTCAGCCCGTACTGGGGAAAATGCTCCAACAGACACTGGGCCATAATCCTGGTATAATACTTGATGCGCTTGGTATGGTCGCCTGTCTCGGCGCTTCTGGATTCCACCACGGAGCTTAAGGCATCGATCATGAACTCGTTGGTCTCCCGAATCTCCCGCTCCTGCTCCCTGATCGCCTTCTCCTGTTCCTTCAGGCGAATCTCCATATTGCGTTTATTCTGGTACAGTTCGATGATATTCCTGCTTCTGCGATTGACTATATGCTGATAAAAGGGTTTGTGGATGACATCCGCCACCCCGAAAGCATAGGCCCTGTCCTCACTGTCCTGAATCGACTCCCCTGTAATCAGAATGACTGGAATCTCGTTCAGGAGTCCCTTTTCCTCCATATATTTCAACACAGTGAACCCGTCCATTACCGGCATGACGATGTCAAGCAGAATCAATGCGATGTCGCGTCCATTCTCGATCTGCTGAACCGCCTCCTGGCCGTTCTCCGCTTCGATCACTTCATAAGCGTCCTGTTCACCTTCAAACATGTTCGCCAGAATATCCCGGTTTATGCTTTCATCATCTACAATTAAGATCCGCTGCTTTTCCATTTTTCCACCATTACACCTTATGTATTAATTCCGAATACATGATACCACTTTCCATTATAAATGTCAATTCACTTCCCTTAGTTTTTAGTGGCTAATTGTGGCAGACAGACTTGCTTTTTATGGGAAAAACCAGTATAATAAAACCAATTTCCAAGTAGCTTTGAATCACGTTGTGGCAGGAGGTGGCCAATGGGTACCTATTCTTCACCCGACAACTCCGATGTAAAGAACCTGCAGAAGCTGACGGACACCCTGTCCGCCGCACTGCAGGTCAGTATCAGCATCCGGAATTCCTATGGAGAACGTTTTACGAGAGACAGCCGTTACGGCAGTTTTTATTATAATGTGCTGGAACCCTCCCCTGCAGGCCTCTCCCTGTACGGACAGTTTGTGTCCGGACTCCTGGCAGACAGGGACTCCGTTTCCTGTGTCCGCCACTGTCCGGCGCTGGGACTGACTGCCGCCGTCATCAGCATCTCCTCGGAAAAGGCTCCCCTGGCCAGTATCCTGGTGGAGGATGTCCGCCTGGAGGAGGATGCTGTCAGCAACGGCAGGTACCGGGAGATAGCCCGTTCCCTCCAGATAGACGAAGACGCATATCTGGACGGCATCCATTCTCTTCCCCTGACTACCAGTGTACGTTTCCACCATATACTGGATCTCCTCACCCTGCTGTCACAGCAGCTGTATATTTTAAAGCAGACCAACCTGAACCTGCTGTCGGCCACCAGTTCCCTGGAAAACCAGGAATCCCTGTACCGGCAGGAAAAAAACATTCTGGAGAAACTGGCGGAAAGGGATTCCATGACGGGCCTGTACAACTGGCACAAGTTTGAGGAAATGGCAGCTTTTTATTCCACGCAGAAGGACAGGGAGATCTGCATGATATCCGCAGACGCCAATTTTCTGAAACTGACCAACGATATTTTCGGCCACGAGGCGGGAGACCTGCTGCTGACATCCATTGCCAGAATTATGGGTGACCTGGCGAAAAGCGACTGGCTGGTGGCCCGGTGCGGGGGAGATGAGTTCCGTGTCATCCTGCCGGACACCAGGCTGGAGACCGCCCTGGACTACTGCAGGCGCGTAGCCCGCAACTGTCAGAATGACAAAAGTCTCACGCTGCCCCTCTCCGTGGCCCTGGGGGCCGCCGAATGGAACAGTGAGAAGGAGACGCTCCACGACTGTTTTTCCCGGGCCGATGCAAAAATGTACCAGAACAAAACTGCCCTGAAACACGAACTCCGCATTCCCGACTACATAATGGAGCGCCTGTATGACAGGCAGATCCTGAACAGGGAAGTGGTGGAACTCACCAGCAGCCTGACATATGAATTTGCCCTTTACCTGAGATTTTCAAAAGAACGGGCAAGGGAAACCAGCCTGGCCGCCCGCTACCAGGACATCGGCATGGCAAAACTTCCGGAATTTTTCGTCATCCGGGGCCAGTCCAGGACGCAGGAAGAGACCACCCAGATGCACCTGCATGTGACCCACAGCTATACCATGGCAAGACAGTTTGACGAGCTCTACAAAATAGCCGATATCATCCACAGTTCCCATGAAAAGTGGAACGGATCCGGATACCCCGGCAGTCTGAAAGGTACCGGCATTCCCCTTGAGTCCAGAGTCATCCGGCTCACCAGCGATTATGTCTCCAAGACCCACCCCACCATAAGGGGAGGATACCACACGGAGGAAGAAATCCTGCAGAAGCTAAGGGACGACAGGGGTACCCTGTACGACCCGAACCTGACCCACAAGTTCCTGGAGTTCCTGAAAACCTCCAAGGACAGGTTTTCTCCGGCAGAAAAACCTGCTGCCACTCCCCGGCGAGCACCTTCATGACCCCCGCCCGGGCAGAAGCGAGCCGGGGATTCCCATCAGAATCAGGAAAAGCGCCATGGTTTCCGTCTGCATCTGCCGCCGCGAACAGCAGACAGCGTCAGTCGTGCCTCTCGTCCTCACTGTCGAAGGTCTCACAGAACCTGGCCGAAAAAGAGGGTTCTTCCCCCGCAGCATAAAAATGGGAAATATCCCCGAAGGAGCCCATCCTGAAAGCGGCTGTTCCCCGTCTGCGCTCTTCCGTAACCACCGTGGTCACCGTGGCCGGCGCGGCGCAGGTGTGATGCCAGAGTATCATGGGGGACACATTCATAAGGCGGCTCAGCAATACGCATTCCAAACCGAAGTGGCAGAAAAACACAATTGTATCCCGATTGGGTCTCTCCGCCCTGTAGATTTCTCCGTCCCTGACATATCCATGTTCCGCCAGAAGCCCGTCAAAGCTGCGGATAACATACTCATACTCCTGTGCCACCCCGCCTTCCCGCATTACCTCCGTTCCGGCCCATTCCTCCCTGCGAAAGTACGCCTCCTCACCTGTCCAGTCCTGGGGCAGCCAGTCCCAGGCCAGTGTCCTGCGGACTTCCGCCATATCAGGGCGGCTGATCCGGGCAGGGAACTCCTTCAGCCAGTCGCATTCCACCGCCTCCCGGTTCATCCTCTGCAAAGTAAGGGATGCCGTGTCCCTGGCCCTGCCCAGAGGCGACACATAGAAGGCCGCCACATCCAGTTTAGAGATCCTCTCCGCCAGAAGTGCCGCCTCCCTCCATCCTTTTTCCGTAAGGGAATCCTTCTCATAATCCGGATCCCCGTGACGTATTATCAAAAGCCTCATCTTTTTCCTCCGTATCTTTTCCCGGCCCCTCTCTTTCCTGAGACCGCCGTCACACTGCCACATCCAAAACCATCATCAGCACAAATCCCGCCGCCATACCTATGGTGCCGATATCCGTATCTTTTTCCGAACTTGCCTCCGGAATCAGTTCATCCACCACCACATACATCATGGCTCCCGCCGCAAAGGCAAGGAGATAGGGCAGAACAGGCACCACTTGTTCCGCCAGGAGAATAGTAGCCGCAGCACCTATGGGTTCCACAATGCCCGACAGCACCCCATAGCAGAACGCCCGGCCCCTGGATATCCCCACATTACGCAGCGGCATGGAAATAATGGCGCCCTCGGGAAAATTCTGAATGGCAATGCCCACAGACAGCACCATGGCACCCGCCAGGGTCATTCCTGTATTTTCCGTCAAGGCTCCCGCCAGAGCCACCCCCACCGCCATTCCCTCCGGCAGGTTATGGAGCGTCACTGCCAGTATCAGCATCGTAACTTTCTGAAAATCCGCCGCCACTCCTTCCGTCTTCTCGCTCTCCCCGTGAACATGGGGCACCACATGATCCAACAGCAGCAGAAAAACAATCCCGGTCAGAAAGCCTGCCGCTGCAGGCAGCCAGGCATTCCTTCCCTGCTCCCCCGCCATCTCGATGGAGGGGATCAAAAGCGACCACACCGAAGCCGCGATCATAACTCCGGAGGCGAACCCCAGAAGAAGCTTTTCCAACCAGGGAATCATTTTCCCCTTCAAAAAAAAGACCATGGCCGCCCCCAGCGAAGTCCCCAGAAGGGGAATCAGCACAATTGCAATTTCTTCCATAAAACATTCCATACCTGCTCCTGCCGGCATCCCTCAGGAGCGGAATACATCCTCTCATATCCGCCGTTATAATTATAATATGTGATGTTTCCGCATAAGTGCAAACCCAGCCCGGCATTATGCAGGCGATTAGATAACGCAGGATTCAGATATGGTATACGCTCATTACTTCTATCATCCTGTCCACTCCCCTCAGGGCAAACAGGCCGAACAGGAGCCACCCCCATGTGCGCAGCCCCGGATACCGGTCCAGAATTTTTTCCCAGAGGAAAAAGCCATATAACAGAAGGCAGTAGCAGATCAGATAACAGCACTGCTCCTCCAGGGCCGGAAACAATATCCCTCCTGCAAGCAGAAGAACCTGAACCGCCAGGAAGACGTACATCCCGGCAGAAATTTTTCTGCCTTCCGCAGGCGCCTCTCCCCTCTCCGGAAACGCACTCCCCGGCGCTGCTGACGCTGTCACGCACCCCGGGGCAGCTTTCCCGGACTCTGCCGGCGCCGTCCACCGACCCCCGGCCTGTCCGCCCTTCAGAGCGGCACCGGCCAAAACCAAAACGGGCAGTCCGGTTCCCAGAAGGGGGGCCGGCCCTTTAAGTCCCTCCAGAAGGGCAGTTCCGATTCTTCCATCCAAAAGCGAATCCCGCAGCAGGACAGGGGTGGTACCGTCCAGAAAATGTACCAGGGAAGCCGTACTCACCACCGGCAGAAAAGCAATATAAGCACATAAGAGACGTAAAAAGGAATCCGCATGCAGGCGTCTGCCAATCAGGCAGGGCAGAAAAACAGCCCCGGTGAGCCCCGACAGTCCCAGCAGATCCACCAGGAGATCAAAGGGGATTCTGTTCTTTTGCCCCGCACATATAGCCAGATACAGGCCGGTTCCCTCCGCCGTCTGCATATCATGAAGGGTTATCCCCGCAAGGCACAATAACCCTGCCGTAACTGCAAGGGCCGCCCATCCGCCGTATCTTTCCCAGAATCCCTTTTTGTCCATTTTACCCGCTTCCTTCCTGCCACTCTCCAAAGCCGGATCTCCCCCTGGATTTCTGTCTCTTAAGCCTGTATGCATATCAGCTGCCAGACCGCATAACTCCAATAACAAAAGGCCGCCCCTGCAACATACCCGCCGCCCACGCCCTTTCTGTCCAGAATATCTTTAAGCAGCCACAGACTCAGCACAATGCACACCGCCATGGTTCCAAAAGAGGCCCTGTCCGGATAGTGGGGCGACAGCACCATGGCCCCGTAGGACAAAACTGCCAGTGCAGCCAACATCCACTGAGCCGGGCGGAGCTTTTGCCCCATGCATACCGTCCAGAAGAGCAGAAGCGTCAAAAGCAGCGCTGCGGAGGGAAACAGAAAACCGGTTCCCCCATGAAGCATGGAACAGAAACGGTCATAAACGGCGGCCATAAAAGTCTTTTTCTCCAGTTCCCCCACCCGGACAAAATTTCCCGGCGCCGCCACCACCATTATACTGCCCAGAAAACACATCACCGAACCTGAAATCATCCACACGCCGGGCCGGCGGTGCTGTTTTTTTATCAGATACAGAATTGATGCGGCACAGATGCACAGACAGGCCGGCCCCATATTTTCATTGCTCCATCCCGCCATCAGCCCCAGGGGCAGGATCCACAGATTCACCAGGGGCAGTGGATTCCCTCCCGGCTCCTCAGCCTGTCTCAGGTAAGGCCATATAAACAGAAAAATCCACACCGTGGAATAGACATAATTGACGGTTCCGGCCTGCCAGAACATGCTCATCTTCACATTGGCATTCAGGGCCACGATCAGAGAGGACGCCAGAAGAAAGGCAAAGGGCTTCTTCCACCCTGCCACCACACAGATCATCCACCCCAGAAAAAGCAGAGCTGCCATATTCAGCACATCTGCCATAAACTCTCCTGACATCAGTGTCATTTGCAGGATCCCATGGGTGACACATCTGCCGCCCCAGTTCAGGAAATGCCAGACCTGGCTTTCAACAATGTCAGCCATCCCCCTAAGGGGCAGATCCGTAGCCAGGTTTGTGCTGTACCACAGATCATCCATCATAAACGGAGTATTCCTGTGCGCCAGCCACTCCAGTACTGTCAGAACCAGAATGCCTGCCGCAGTGGCTGTACCCGTAATCCATGTTTTTCTTTTCCGCCTTTCCCACGTCTGCGTCAACTGATGCGCCCTCCTCCTAACTGACTGCTTCTCTGCCTTCTTCTTTGGGTCCCTCATCACTCATGACTGCCGCCTATCCCCAATTTACAGTGCGTCATCTTTCCAAAACTACATTTTATTATATATGTGCTATTATAAATTATCAACACTTAAGTCAAAAAACAAAGGATAAACTTGTAACAGGAAACCGCACATTATTCTCCGGATGCCGAGTACGGCTTAACCCTCAGGCAGCGGATGGCATTCAGCACCGCAAGCACCATGACACCCACGTCGGCAAATATGGCAATCCACATATTGGCTATTCCGAAAGCTCCCAAAACCAGGCAGACGGCTTTCACCGCCAGGGCAAATACGATGTTCTCGTAGACAATGCGCAGGCATTTTCTGGAAATCCGCATTGCAAGGGCAAGTTTCATGGGATTGTCGTCCATGAGCACGATATCCGCCGCCTCGATGGCCGCGTCAGATCCCAGCGCCCCCATGGCCACGCCGATATCCGCCCGGGACAGAACCGGAGCGTCATTGATGCCGTCACCCACGAAGGCCAGGTTCTCCTTACCGGATTTAAGCGCCAGCAGGCTTTCCACCGCCTCCACTTTATCCCCCGGAAGCAGTTCGCTTCTGACCTCGTCCAGCTGGAGCTGCCCCGCCACATACTCCGCCGCCATTTTGCTGTCGCCAGTAAGCATCACGGTCTTTTTGACTCCTGCCGCCTTCAGAGCGGCCACGGCTTCCCCCGCCTGCTCTTTCACCACATCGGAAATGAGGATATATCCCCCGTAGACGCCGTCCACCGCCACATGGACCTCTGTTCCCACACCCACGTTTTTCTCATAGGAAATGCCGAGGCTTTCCATCAGACGGAAATTTCCTGCCGCAACCCGGCGGCCCATAACCTGCGCCGTTACACCGTGTCCTCCCTTTTCCTCCACCCTGCTCACCAGGGCTTTGTCGATCTCCCCTCCCCAGGCCTCCCGCAGGCTCCTGCTGATGGGATGGCTGGAGTAGCTCTCCGCATACGCTGCCAGTTCCAGGAGCTTTCTTCCACAGGCGTCCTCAAGGCCGCGCACCGGCTCTACATCACGGTTTCCTTCCCGGAACTTCGGCGCAAGCTCCTGCTCCACAAGCCGGTTCTCCTCCCTGAACCCTGGCGCAGTATACACCTCCGTCACCTGGAACACCCCTTTGGTCAGCGTTCCGGTTTTGTCAAACACTACATACTTCGTCCGGGCCAGGGCCTCCAGATAGTTGGATCCCTTCACCAGAATACCGCAGGAGGAAGCCCCGCCGATTCCCCCGAAAAAGCTCAGGGGAATGGAAATCACCAACGCGCAGGGGCAGCTGATGACTAGAAAGGTCAATGCACGGATGACCCAGGTGCTCCATCCTGCCGGGCTGCCCATAAGCAGACTGACCGCAGAGGGAACCACCGCCAGCGCCAAGGCGCTGTAGCACACCGCAGGAGTATAGTATCTGGCAAACTTTGTGATAAAATTCTCCGCCCTGGCCTTTTTCATACTGGAATTCTCCACCAGATCCAGAATTTTGGACACCGTGGACTCCCCGAATTCCCTGGTGGTCCTGATCCGCAGAAGACCTGACAGGTTCACACATCCGCTGATCACCTCGCCTCCCTCTGCCACCTCCCTGGGAACGCTCTCTCCGGTAAGGGCGCTGGTATTCAGAGTGGAACTTCCCTGGATGACAATGCCGTCGATGGGAATCTTCTCCCCTGGCTGCACAATGATAACGGAACCCACCTCCACATCGTCCGGGTCCACCTGCTCCAGATTGCCTTCCTCATCCTCTATATTGGCATAATCAGGGCGGATATCCATCAGTGCGCTGATGTTCCGGCGGCTCTTTCCCACCGCCACGGCCTGAAAAAGCTCGCCGATCTGATAGAACAGCATAACAGCCACGCCCTCGGCAAACTCCCCTTCCATTCCCCGGGCCTCATTGTACACCCCCAGAAGCATAGCGCCCACAGTGGCCACCGCCATCAAAAAATTCTCGTCGAAAACCTCCCCATGCACAATGCCCAGGGCCGCCTTACGCAGAATATCATAACCGATGATAAGGTAGGGGACCAGGTACAGAGCAAACCTGGCGTATCCCTCCACAGGTACAAAATACAGCACAACCATCAAAATAGCTGCCGCAATGATACGGTACAGAACCTTCTTCTGCTTCTTAGTCATCTCTCCTCACCTTACTCTTCCTTTTTCTGTCCGTCAGATCGGGAAACATATACTCTCTGTATATGCTTTCTGACGCTTTTTCATATGAACTATTGTTCATATGTTTATATTACCACAGATTCTGGGAATGTCAACAGGCAATTCATATTTTTTTAGGAAACCGTCTAACAAAATTCTGTTCCTCCCCACTTCCCGCATACCTCACCGCCGGCAGCACCTGATATGTACCTTTGCGTACAAAAAGAGCCGGAAAAACATTTCCCGGCTCTTTCCAGTATTATAAATCAGCCTGTAGTCCAATCTGTCAGTCCAGAAAGATCTCACAGTCGTCCTCCACCTTTTTGCAGGCCTTGCGCACCGTCTGCATGACGGCCTTCTCCTCCGCGCCTTCCGTGAACTCAACCTTCATCTTCTGGGTCATAAAGCTCACCGTGGCCTCCTTCACCCCTTCCACCTTCCTCGCCGCTTCTTCCATCTTCAGGGCGCAGTTCGCACAGTCCACTTCAATTTTGTATGTTTTCTTCATGATGATCCTCCTCGTCCCTTTGGTTTTGCCTCCCGCCAACAGCACAAATTTTAGCTGTCTCAGAACGCCATCTCATTTGAACCATTGTTCATATGTTTATATTACCACAGATTCAGAGAATGTCAAGATGAAATTGAATTTTTCCGCGGAATCTCCTCCGGCGGTTTTATTTCCGTCCGCACTTGCCTCATTCGCCGCTGATCTGCTTCAGATGATCCGGGTTCTCCAGGATCTGGTTGCTGCGGATATCGATGATGGGTCCTCCCGTCCCCTGGATATATTCCTTCGTAATGGTAACCCTTCCGATATTGTCGTCCTTTGGAATCTCATACATGATATCCAGCATGAATTCCTCGATGATAGAGCGCAGGGCTCTGGCGCCGGTATCCCGCTCCATAGCCTTGTCCGCAATGGCTTCCAGAGATTCTTCCGTAAATTCCAGCTTCACCTCATCCAGTTCAAGCAGCTTCTGGTACTGCTTCAGAATGGCATTCCTGGGTTCTTTCAGCACTTTCACCATCATCTCCTTGGTGAGCCCCTTCAGGGTGAATACGATCGGCAGGCGGCCGATAAACTCCGGTATCATGCCGAACTTACGGATATCCTCCACTGTCACCTTGGAGAGTATGTCCTTATCCTTGTCGTACCTGTCCCGCAGCTCGGAGTTGAAGCCGATGCCCGCGGTCTTGTTCAGCCGCTGCTTGATGATCTCCTCCAGATCCGGGAACGCGCCGCCGCAGATGAAGAGGATATTCCGGGTGTTCACCGTGGCCAGGGGCACCATGGCATTCTTGCTGTTGGCCCCCACGGGTACCTCGATCTCCGCCCCCTCCAGGAGTTTCAGCATCCCCTGCTGCACGCTCTCGCCGCTGACATCCCTGGTATTGGTCTGCTTTTTCTTGGCTATCTTGTCGATCTCATCGATGAAGATAATCCCGCTCTCCGCCTTCTCCACATCATTATCCGCAGCGGCCAGCAGCTTGGAAACCACGGACTCGATGTCGTCGCCGATGTAGCCCGCTTCCGTCAGGGAAGTGGCATCCGCGATGGCAAGGGGCACGTCAAGAAGCCTGGCCAGCGTCTTCACCAGGTAAGTCTTGCCGCAGCCCGTGGGCCCGATCATCAGCATATTGGATTTCTCTATCTCGATGTTGTCCATGGAGCCCGTGGCCACACGCTTGTAGTGATTGTAAACAGCCACGGAGATCACCTTCTTGGCTTGCTCCTGGCCCACCACATACTCGTCCAGGCTGGCCTTGATCTTATGGGGGGCGGGAATGTTCCGGATGTTCAGAACCGGCTCCTGTTCCCCTTCCTTTTTCTTCTTCTTTTTCAGCTTCTGCTTGTTGGGAATGCCGC
>CAJTSY010000050.1:10944-26719 GCA_910578995.1 uncultured Acetatifactor sp. | reverse complement strand
CCAATATAATATTTTCTTTGACATCCCGTAGTTTTTTCGCTACAATAATATTAACGGTTACGGAGGATAAAATGAAAAAACTTGGAATTCTTTTTGCAGGGATCAGTGAAAAAGGCGTAAAAATACTTATTCTCCTCATTCTGGCAGTCCTCACTGTCTGGGTGGGGCAGGATACATACCTGTATCCGGAAGACTATTCAAACGAAATCCTGATCTGGAGGGAGGATAATCTGTTCCGACAGCTTGCCTGGGCCGCGGCGGCCATGCTCCTCACCGGAGTCCTCTCCGCACTTTTATTCCGCGGGAAGGAGGAACGTTGGAAAGAGAAATTCGTTAAACGTTTTGCTGTCTTCGAAATAATCCTGATCGGAGTCCTCCTGGTCACATGGGTGGCGGCAACCCGTTTCTCCCAGTCCCGGGACGCCCAGCAGGTCTACTACATACTCCGGAAATTCCGAGCCGGCGACTACAGCGATATGAATTCCTGCTATCTGCAGGGCTTCCAACAGCAGCTGGGGCTCATGTTCCTGGAAGATCTTCTGCTGTCCCTGTGGCCGGACATCCGTATCTTCCAGTATCTGAATGTATTGTTTATCCTGGGGATTATATTCTTCCTGTACCGCATCAGCGACCTGCTGTTCCACAACCAGACCATAAACCTTTACTGCCTGGCAGCCTGTGCCGCATTCCTGCCCATGCACTTTTACGTAAATCTGGCCTACGGGGACATCTGTTCCATCTCCTTAAGCCTGATGGCCGTCTGGGCCCTGATGCGCTGGTCCGAAACCAGGCTGAAACGGTACGCCGCTGCTGCCGCCGCAGGAATGTGCATATCCATGCTGGCCAGAAAAAATACCCTGATCATCCTCATCGCCATGATCATATGCCTGGTTATCCATGCCTGGAAGGAATGGGACTGGCGCCCCTGCGTCCTGGCCCTCCTGATCGCCGCCCTGTCCCTGGGCAGTCCCGTCCTGGCCGCCCTGTATTACCAGGCCCGGTCCGGTGTGGAGCTGGGGGATTCCATGCCCGCCGTCCTGTGGATTGCCATGGGAATCCATGGGGAGCCGGGAGCTTACGGCGTGTATAACGGATACCATGAGTCCGTATTCTGGGGAACCGGGGGAAATGCGCAGGAGGCATCCGCCATCGCACGGACCCATATACGGGAACGTCTGGAAGAATTTGCGGCGAACCCTCCCCTGGCCTACGACTTTTATAAAAACAAGATTTTACAGCAATGGGGTGAAAATACCTACGGTTCCATGATCCTGACCCTGGACAGACAGCGCTGTGAGGGGGAACTGGTGCAGAATGTTTATTTCGGCAGCGTCAGGAATTTCCTGCTGGCGTATATGAATCATTACACCTTCCTGCTTTACTTCGGCACACTCCTGTTCGCCGCACAGTCTCTGTCCCGAAAGGACGGAATCTGGTGCTGCCTGATGCCGGTCATCATCACAGGAGGCTTTCTGTTCAGCATGCTCTGGGAGAACAAAAGCAGGTACGTGCTGCCCTATGTCATCGCAATGATCCCCTACATGTGCTGCGGCATATGGATCCTGCAGGAAAAAATGGTAAAAATCCTAAAAATATTGTCCCCGGAGCATAAAAGGCATTGAAAAATTACCCTGTCCACTCAGCGACATTACCGATGAGATGTATGTCTATGCGGCAGAGCAGATCCGCAGTGGGAACAGGGATCTGTCCCTCTACCAGGGCACCTACATACAGACCGCCGATATTCCGGACAGCCACTGGACCGCAGTTGCCTATGTCTCCCGGTCCGAGGTTCTGAAGGAACTCCTGGATCTGACCCGTTATATCACCATTGCCGCCGTCCTGACCATAATCGGGCTGATTCTCCTGGTAGTCATCCTGGTCCGCCGCATTATAGGCCGGCCGGTGAGAGAGCTGAGCCAGGTGGCCACCCGGATTGCCGAGGGTGAACTGGAACAGACCATCCGGTATCAGTCCAGGGACGAACTGGGCGTGCTGGCCCATAATTTCAACGAGGTCACCATACGTCTCCGGGAATACGTGAAGTATATCAATGAGATTTCCGAAAAGCTCCGTGAGATTGCCTCCGGCAACCTGGCATTTTCCCTGGAGAACGATTATACCGGCGAGTTTGAGAAGATCAAGGTCTCCCTGGAAGAAATCTCCTATTCCCTGAACGGTACCATGGGACAGCTGCGCACCGCCTCCGGGAGAGTGGCCTCGGATGCGGAGGAGGTCTCCGGCGGCGCCATGGCCCTGTCCCAGGGCTCCACGGAACAGGCCGCCGCGGTGGACACACTGGCCCAGCACATCGGCTCCATGTCCGACAGCGTCCGCCAGACCGCCCATAATGCCCAGGAGGCCAGGCGCATCTCTCAGGAAGTCCGGGAGGAGCTTCTGCAGAGCAACGACAAGATGCAGAATATGACGGAAATCATCCAGAAAATCAGTGAAAAGTCCAATGAGATCCACCGGATCGTGAAGACCATTGAGGATATCGCGTCCCAGACCAATATCCTGGCCCTGAATGCCGCTGTGGAAGCCGCAAGGGTGGGCGCCGCCGGAAAAGGCTTTGCCGTAGTGGCGGATGAAGTCCGTGCCCTGGCAGGAAAATCCTCCGAAGCCGCCCAGGCCACCTCCCAGCTCCTGGGTGAGACTGTGGATTCCATGGAAGAGGGTGTAACCGCGGCACAGGATACCGCGACTACCACTCTCACCGTGGTGGCGCAGGCTGAGGAAATGAGCAGCCTGGTATCCGATATCGCGGACCACACCGGAAAACAGGCTTCCGACGCGGCAGAGATCACCATCAGCATCGACCAGATCTCCACCGTTGTCCAGACCAACGCCTCCACGGCGGAGAAGAGCGCCGCCGCCAGCAGGGAGCTGTCCGACCAGGCCGACATGCTGAAGAACCTGGTAAACAAGTTCCGTCTGAAGAGCTGACCGTACAGCTCCGCCCTTACGGAAACACCGCCTGAGAAAGTCCCGAAAACTTTCCCCGGCGGTGTTATTTACTTTCCATCCTTCCTGCGGATTACTTTCCTAACGGCGGATTACTTTCCTAACGGCGTACCCACTTGCCAAACAGCGTCTTCCTGTAGCGGCCAAGCTCCTCCTTTGCCTCCGGATGGTCCCCGGCTTTCTGGAGGTAGCCCACCGCCTTCGGAATGTCCTCTGCCACCCCGAGGCCGTGTCCGTAAATCATTCCCCTCAGGTAATCTGCCTCCCAGTAATTCCAGTCCACCCTGTCCAGATACTGCCTTGCCGCCGCGTAATCCCGGGGAGTACCCCAGCCATTGTAGCAGCATTTTGCCAGGTAGAAGACGCCGTACTTGCTTCCCCTTCCGCTGGCATAGGACAGCAGCCGGAAAGCCTTCTCGTAATCCTGCTCCACCCCCCTGCCAAGGAAGTATGCCTCCCCCAGCAGATTATGGCTGGTGACATCCCCTGTGGGAATGCCTTTCTCATAGCATCTGGCAGCATAGGCTTCATCCTTCGGTGTGCCGATTCCCTGGGCGTAGCACCGTCCCACACTGCACCACACCCCCGGCTCGCCGCCCTCGGCCGCCTCCTTATACCAGGAGAGGGCCTCTTCCTTCCTCCCTGCCTTCTCCAGGTCCTTCGCATAGATATACTGGTGAAGGGGATGCCCGTACTCGGCGCCGATCTTCCAGAGGTCCTTTGCCATTTCGGGCCTGGGCGCAATGATGTCCTCATCCCCCTGGGTGTAGTAGCGGTTCAGGTTGTTGGCCGCAAAATACATGCCGCCCCGCAGAGCCTTCCAGAACAGATCCTCGCATTTGGAAATATTCTCTTTCAGGTATGCCTTGTAAGCGGCCTGATCGGGAAATGACCCCATGTCCCTGTCCTGGATCCGCACAAAGTCCCACCAGAAATAGGAATTGGCCACCACATACTGGCAGAAGGCATCCCCTGACCGTGCAAGCTCCTCCGCCTGGTCGAAGGCTTCCTGGAGGCTGGCGAAAGGCATCTTCTGCTCCATCTCCGGAGTCAGCTCCCCTGTACGCATGGAAACAAGGACGCCCAGCGCGCTGCCCTGTTCCACCGACTTGTGCAGCAGCATGGCGGCCCTGTCGTCATCCTCCGGAAACCCGTGTCCGCTCCAAACATACTGGTATCCGCACAGGCAGCGGGCCAATACGCAGCTGGCATCCCCATCCCCGCCTGCGGAAGCCTTTTCCAGAAGGGCAAACGCCTCCTTTCCCCTTCCCGTCCTCTCATTATAATAAATGTCCTGCAGCGCCTGTTTTACCTCGCTGCTCAGTTCCTTTCCCATTCCTGTGCCGCTCCTTCCTCTTTATCTCTTTCCGTTCCGCTTCTCCTGTATTTTCCCTATTCTTTTTCTGCCGCCCATTCAATTGCAATGCCCGTGGTATTGGGTCCCACGTGGGAGGAAACGATCAGGTTCAGGGATGCCTCGCAGTCCGCATCCACCTGGGACCTGCACTGCTCAAACAGCGCCTGGTTTCCCACATAGATGGCCCCCAGCCTTGCCTTCTCTCCCGACTCTGCGATCTGTCTGATGTTCCGCAGTGCGGCATTGATTCCACGGCATTTTTTGTATGGTTCGATGCGGCCGTTTTTCATGGTGAGGATCACTTTTATGTCCAGGATATCCCCGATTTTGCCCACGCTGGGGGATACCCGTCCCCCCTGGACCAGATATTTGAAATCATCCACCACAAAGAAGATGTCGATCCGCCCCACGCGTTTCCTTATCTGGGACGCCGTCTCCTCCAGCGTCTTCCCCTCCCTGCGCATTTCCAGGGCATCCATGCACAGAAAGCCGCTCCCAAGTGTGGCGCTCAGGGAGTCCACCACCTCTATCCTGCCCTCCGGGTACAGCTCCTTCAGTTCGTCCGCCACCATGCGGATGGTATTGTTGGATCCGCTTAATCCGGAGGAAACCGTGATACATAAAATGTCCTTTCCCGACTGCAGGGCCTCCTCAAACCTCCTCCGGACAAAATCGGGATTTACCCCGGAGGTATAGGCCCTCCGGCGGCTCAGCTGCGCGAAAAACTCCTCCCGGGTCAGCGTCTGTTCCTCTCCGTATATCATGTTCTCCTCAAAATAATAGTACTGGGGCAGCATGACTATCTCTTTGTCATATGGGGCCGGCAAATCCACATCCCCATCTGTAAAAACTATAAACTCCTTCATTTTGTCATCCTCGCACTTCCTGTCATAAATCAGGGCTTCCAGGTTCACACACCCACTTTTATATTACAGCAACTTCTCCCCTTCCCGCAAGTGCAATCGGTAAACATTTAGAAATAATTTTGATTTACAGTTCGGCGCACAGCTCGGACAGTATCCGCAGGATGTCCTGCATCCGGCTCCGCTGCCTGGGATCCGCCATTTTCAGGACACAGAGCTCCTTTTCCATGCCCTGGCACGCATTGTCCCCCATCATTATATAGTCGCAGCTCACGGATAACGCATCCGACAGGCGGCAGAGCACCTCGGCCGAGAATCCCTTCCTGCCGGTTTCAATTTCATAGAGGAACTTGTCTGAGATCCTGACCTTCTCGGCCAGCGCCTCCCTGGTATACTTGTGCATTTCCCGCAGCTCCCTGATCCGCTGCCCCGCAAGATTATCCGACATAATCTTCCCCCTTCGGCAAAATAAATACCCCTATAGTTCCGTTTCACACTACATAACGTTCCTGTTCCGTCTTCCATCAGTATAGTGAAAATCCAGTTCCCCCGGTGCATCCTGACCAAATAGCGGTAATTTCCGCCCCAGTCAGGGCAGATATCCTGTTTCCCCCATATAGCAGGCTCTTTTCACAATAACTGCTTTTCCACTGGGAAGCAAAATCAGCCAGTCCGGTAAAAAATGTTAAAAAGTGTCTCATTATGGTGTATGCTGTCAGGACAGGAAATAAGTGGGAGGAATACATGATAAAGAAATATTTGAAAGAAAACTACAGAGTCACCAATTATGAGCTCGCCCAGATAGAATTTCTGTTCAAGACGGTCTTTTCCGAACTCAGCAAGATGGTTATCATGGGAATCCTGTTCCACAGGTACCTGGGGCTGTACCTTTTTGCGTTATGCGTCATGCTTTACCTGCGGACCTCCACAGGGGGACTGCATTTTTATACTTACCCGGGCTGCCTGGCCGGCTCCATTGCCTATCTGGGCTCTGCCGTCGTCCTGCTGCCCAGGCTGGTTCTGCCGTCGTATCTCCAGTCCGCCGCCCTGTTGGTCTGCATGCTGGTCTGTTACCGGGTAGGCCCGGTTGTGTCCAGATACCGTCCGGAACCATCCCCGGAGAAATGGCGGCACTGCAGGAACATCACCTGCGCGGGTATCTTTATTTACGCCCTGGCCTCATATATTATACCGAACAACCGATATATCATCGTCGGTTTTTGGATTATAATATTACATTCGCTGCAGCTTCCTGCGGCAAAAATACGCAAGAAAGGAGAACAAGGAAAATGATTCAGTATCTTATTGACCGGTTTAAGAATTATTCCTGGGTTCTGGAGACCTCCTTTACAAGCATGGTGCTTTTGGGAGAATACCCCTACCCTTCCAAAGAGGATTATCCGGATTAATTCTGCCCCATCCCCAGGCAGGAACAGCGGATACCCTTATACGCTGTCCGCTTTTCCTGCCTTTATCACAAACTCTATCCGGCTTTCCCCCGCCGTCCCTGCGCCGCCATACAGGATGCCGCATCCCCACTCCTCACACAGGCAGCGGACGCGGTACAGCCCCAGTCCCCGTTCTTTTCCCTTTGCACTTTTTCCCATTTGAAACCAGGACTCTATTTCCCCATAGCTTACATAGTGAAAGGGATTGGCAACGGCAAGGCAGTAGTCACCTTCCTCCTCCCAGAACCGGAAATACACTGTCCTGTCATTCTCCCTGCCGGAGACAGCCTGGTAAGCATTGTCCAGAAGAATTCCCGTCATTTCCACCAGGAGATGGATGGGAACGCCGCATTCCCCCAGGCTGCCCCTGACGGTAAACTTCACTTCCACCCCCTGTTCTTCCATCTCCCGGAATTTTTCGTACAGAAATCCCGCCATCACGGCATTCCCCAGGGCCAGCAGATCATTGTACCGGTTCTCCTCCACCAGGCTGCCGCAGTATTTTTCCTGGGCCCTGACAAGCTTTTCGTAAGATTTACAGGTATAATGGGTTGCAAGGATGGCGGCCAGGTGGTTTTTAAATCCATGCTGGCGGAGCCGGACGGCCTTTACCAGCTCATCATATCTCTCCTGCATGCCCCTGGTGACCTCCAGTTCCTTTTCCGCCTCGCTTTTCTCGTCCTGGGCTTTTAAGTACTTTCCCATGAACAGGAGAAGCATTGCCGCCATGGGAACCGCAAACAGGAACAGGAGCAGCTGTATGTATCCGGACCTTCTCTGCTGAAACTGCATGAAAACAATCATGCATACCAGAAAAGCCGCGGAAAACAGCAGGAAGCCGTTCCACTTCCTTACATACGTCCTCAGCCGGTATATTTTAACCTTTGGCAGAACAGCGACGCAGCTTCCCAGTACCAGCACATTTGTCAGCAGCGCCCTTCCCCTCTCACTGATTCCCAGAAGGAAATCAAAAGCCACCATAAATGAAAACTGCAGAATCGCCAGGAGCGCCATCATGAAGAACATGCTGAAACAGGCGCCGGGAATCGAATCCCCGCATTTCCGCACACAGTACAGCATGACCAGGAAATAGGATGCCGCCGTACAGTAACCCCCCAGTTTCCATACATTTCCCAGTTCAGACAGGATGACGCAGCACATGTATAATACACAGACAGCCATATCCGGCTTCAGTTTCCGGTTATACAGCCGGTGGATGCAGACAATGACAGCCGTGGTTTCCAACAGGATCGATATCCGGCCGGTCACTCAGGAAAACATTTCCTTTACCTGGTTTTTATACATAACGCCGATGTTCACACGGCCCATTCCCTCCTGGAACTGGATGACCCTGTTCACCAGATCCACATTATGTACAAATCTGACATTTACCACCGTGCTCCTGCTGCACTGTAGAAAATCGCTGCTGTCTGCCTCCTGCAGGAATCCTTTGATCGTCCTGTAGGGAATACGCATTACATCTCCGCAGGCCGTATGGATGTGCAGAACATGGTTGATGCTTTCCACATATACGATGCGTCCGCTCTCCACAGCCAGAATAATGCCGTCTTTGTGAAATTTCAGAATCTTCGCCCTGTTTTCAATGCCCGGAAAGGCCAGGGCCTCCTCCACCAGCCTCTTCAGCCTGTCCCCGTCAAAGGGCTTTTCTATAAAACTGTAGCAGTGGAGGGTCTCATAGGTGACCAGCTTCTCATCGTACAGGGATGTGACAATGATCACCGGGGTAAATCCATATCTTCTGATCTGCCTTATCTCCTCCACAAACTGTAAGCCGGAGGTGTCCCCCGGCCTATGCGTGTCCAGTATGATATCCACAAGGAACAGGTCTATGGTGGTCTTCAGCGCACACTGGCAGGCGTCTTTTACATTGTCGAAGGGAAACACCATGGTCTTGGTGCCCACCTCCCCGACCAGGCCGCACAGATATTCCAGCATGGCCCTGTTGTCTTCCAAAATCAATACTTTCTTCACGGAACAATTCCCCTTTTTTTCTTCAGTTCTTCTTATGACACGTTTTCAGTACAGCCAGTATATTCTTTTCCGGTACGTTTTCCATTCTCTCCAGGAACCACTCCGCCTCATACAAAAGCCCCTTTCTGTCCTTCAGCACCATGGACGGCGGAACCCTGAACCTGCTGTAAAAGCGCCACAAAAGTTCGCTGTCCGGAAGACACTGGTCGTTTTCCAACTTCCTCAGCTTTTTGACGTCTATACTGAGATGGTCCGCCATCTCCTTCTGTGTATAGTCCAACAGGCGCCTGGTCAGGAAGAACAGGTTGTTGTCAAAATTCTGGTCCGCGTCCAGCAGGCGTACAAACCTGAGCTCCTGATAGAGATTCTTCCAAAAGGCCGAGGGCTCTGTTACGTAATAGTAAGTGATGACGGAAAAAATTGCCTCCAGCAGACAGACTGTCTCAAAATAACTGCACTGCCCAAATTCTTCCCTGTAACATCCCTCTGCCCTGTGCCCCGTAAAAATATAATGAACATCCATCCCCAGATCCGTCAGGGCATTTACCTCGTCATAGCTAAAATACTGCGTTCCCTTCTCGATCTTGCAGTACTGTGCCTGGCTCATATGCATCCGCTGACACATCTGCGTCTGTGACCAGGACATTTTTTCCCGCTCTTCCCTCAGTCTCTTCAGCACATCCTTATAATCCATACTCATAGGTAAATGTCCTTTAAAATAGAATGCATTTATCATGTTCATTATATTTTATCTTTATTCCCTGTTTTGCACCTTATTGGGAATAAAAGGGAACTCTGCCCTGGAAAAACGTCCCCGCTATACAGGCAGGCTTGAGCTGACGCAGAGGGCGCCCCATCCAACCCGGTCGTTGGGATAATAATCCTCCCCCCGGAGCGCCCGTGCCCCGGCGCGCAGGTAGGCCTTCACCTTTTCCCCGTACAGAAAAGGGTCATTTCCGCGGACGATTCCCCATTCCATCAAAAGCGCCGCACTTCCAGCCACAATCGGCGTGGCAAAGGAGGTTCCTGTAAAAGGGGTATATCCCCCGTAAATATCCGGCGCCAGAATGCCCACCCCCGGCGCGGCCAGGTCAGGTTTCGCAAGTCCTGCCGCCACCACCCCGATGGTCCGGTTGGCATCCGCATAGCCTCTTCCCGAAAAATCCGCATAAGCCTCGTAGGTGCTGTCATAGGCGCCCACGCTGATGACCTTTGAAGCTGTGGCGGGAATCGTCAGGGTCACCTCCGGGGTAGAACGGTAAAATCCTGTCCCGCTGCTGCGGACAACCCCTGACGGAAGATAGAAATAATACCTTCCAGTGACAACGCGCCTGGGTACCAGACGTATTGTCCATACTCCGCTGTTGACAAATTTCTGTCCCAGGGGCAGCATCTCAAAATAGATTTCCTCTGCAACCGCATAGGGGGCCGGCTCCCCGAAATACACAAGGATTTCCGTCTGCTCCAGTCTCAGCACATACTTTCCCCCATTGATTGTCCCGGGCAGCTGGGCTTCCTGCCCACCCGGGGAGCGCAGGTAGATGCGATACTCGTCACAGTAATTTTTCCACAGCTGGACACTCAGGCTCTGTTCATATTCCGCCACTGCCAGCTCTATGGAGGCGGGGCGGGCTGACGCGCTGCCCATCCGGCTGGGAACCGTCTCCCGCCCGTCCGGGAACTCCTGTACGGCTCTGTCCGCCTGAAACGGCCCGGTTCCCGCCGGTGAGCTTCCCGTACCCGGCCTGCCGGCCAAAATCCCCTCCTCCAGAAGGCTTCCGGCCACATGTCCCCCGTTTGCGGCCTCATTGCCGCTGCCCACACAGATCACCGTGCGGCCGATCTCCGCCGCATTGTCTAAAAAGCGTTCCAACAGGGTGCTTCCGTCATGCGCCCCGTAAGTATTGCCAAAGCTGAGGTTGATGACCACCGGCATCTGCATCTGGATTGCTTTCCGCACCGCATAGGTGATTCCGCGCATGATTTCCGTTGTCCTGGGAAAGGAATTACCGTCCGGCTGCCCCAGTTTGACAATAAGGAGATCCGCCTCCGGCGCCACCCCCTGGTATCCTCCGCTGTTTCCTGCCGCTATCCCCGCCACCGCTGTTCCGTGTCCGCCGGCATCCACACTGGGAAGTATCTGGAACGCCTGAATTTCCCCTGCACTCAGGGCCTGGTCAATCTGTCCGGAGTCATACTCCACCCCTATCCCGAAACCCGCAGGCGGACGCCGTACAAAGCTTCCATCCGCCTCCTCCCCGGAAAGGGAATCCGGCATCAGCGTCTGGTCCCAGAGAAAGCGGATCCTGGTGCTTCCGTCTGCTTTTCGAAACTCCTGCCTCCTGTAGTCGATGCCGCTGTCCAGCACGGCCATCAACACCCCCTTCCCCGTGAGATAGGGATCCCGCAGCGTGGCCTGGGCGATGCAGGAATTATCCGTGGGCATCTCCACCCCGTAAAAGAACCGTTTAGGCATCTCCACATACTCTATTTCCTCCACCAGGATCATGCTTTCCACCAGCTGTTCCGGTACGGTCAGGATGGCATATCCCGCTATAAGGTATTCCACCTGTATATCCAGCCGCTCCAGCCCGTCCAGGTTTCCGTTGTACTTTACAATCAGCTCCCATGTACGGTATTGCGTATTAAATCCTATGTTCAGTTCTTCTGTCCGCTCCCTTGTCTCCTCCGGTGTCTGTAATGCCAGCTGCAGCAGTTCCTCCAGTTTCTGATTCATAATCCGGTTTTCCTTTCCTGATGCCGCATTTTCTTATTATAATATATGAAGATACCATGAATATTTCCCCAACATTTCAAGGCCTGGCGCTTATGGGCAAAAAGGCGGCCAATCCACCCAAAGCAGATTGGTCTTAATTTTATTGAAACGAAAGGATTTTTATGGTATTCTTTCCTTGTGCCGGAAATCTGGGCACATTGATAAAAAGAGATGACCCGAAAGGAGGAAAGTGTATTCCGGCAGGATCCCGGTCTGCCGGAGCACGGAAAAATATGAAATACTTTATCTCAGGCTGTATATTCTGGGGCATATGCGCCCTGATTCTGTTTGCGGTGCGCCCCGGCGCAAAGCTGAGCAAAAAAAGCATCCGGACACTGGGCCCCAGGGAGCTGTCGGTAACCATTCCGGTAATGGCTGCCCTTATTCTGCTGTGCACATTACCCATGTCGCTCTCCCCGGTCTGGAACGGTGAAATCCCCCAGCACAGGATACAGTACGAAATGTTAACGGAATCCATCCTTAAAGGACGTCTTGACATGGATTACGGCGAAGTGGATCCGATGCTGCTGGCAATGGAAAATCCCTATGACTTTAAGCAGAGAAGCGATCTGGGGGTGTCCTACCAGTGGGACCACGCCTTCTATGAAGGGCGGTACTACATGTATTTCGGTGTGGTGCCGGTTTTCCTGTTGTTCCTGCCTTTCCGGATTATCACGGGCACAAGCCTGACCAGTTACCACGCCACCCAGGTCTTTACGGCCCTGTTTATTGTGGGGGTCTTTGCACTGTTTTATTTATTAAGCAGAAAATTCTTCTCCGGCATGTCCTGGTCCGCATACCTTTCCCTTTCAACGGCCTTTTCCGCCATGAGTGTCTGGTATATGGTGGATGCCCCGGCCATGTACTGCACGGCCATTTCCGCAGGCATCTGCATGGAGATCTGGAGCCTGTACTTTTTCGCAAACGCCGTCTGGAACAGCAAAAGCCTCCGCAGGAGCACTGTGTACGGAATACTGGGAAGCTTATTCGGCGCACTGGCCTTCGGATGCAGACCCTCCGTGGCGCTGGCAAATCTTCTGGCAGTACCCCTGTTCCTGCATTATATAAAAGGGAAAAAATGGGACTCCGGACTGTTAAAGCAGATCCTGGCGGTACTGTCCCCCTATGTGGTTATCGCCGCCCTCTTAATGCTGTACAATTATGTCCGGTTTGATAATCCCTTCGAATTCGGCCAGCGCTATCAGCTGACAGTCGCGGACCAGCGCAGTTACGGCTTCCTGTCCCAGTTCGACATTATCCGGATTGCAAACGGGCTCCTGGAAAATTTCATCAACTGGACACCAATCCAGTATACCTTCCCATATATTTCAGACTGGTCTGTTTTCCTGAACTGTCCTGTCTGTGCCGTCGCCTGCCTGTGCCTCTTGCAGAAGGACACCCTCTCCCAGGTCAGAAAGCGGAAGCTGACGGGCTTTATGGCTGTCCTGCTCCTCCTTCCCGGGCTGATTACCGTGTCCCAGATTTTAATGACCCCTTACCTAAGCGGGCGCTACAGGGTGGATATCTACTGGCTGATGGGGCTCCTTGCCTTTATTTCCTTTGGAATTTTCGGTGAGACCATAAGTGAGAAGTTCAAAAGATGGTATGGGTTTCTGCTCTCCATCCTGTCCCTGGGAACTGTCCTGCATTGTTTCCTTTTGTGGGCCGTCCCCTGCGACAGTAACTTTACGAGCATGTATCCCCATTACCTGGAAAAGTTCGAGCATGTCCTCTGGCTGGGATTCCGTTAGGTCCCAGAGGGAAAACGTCAATGTATTGTTTGTGGTTCCGGAGGAACCGGGATTCCGGCAGACCGGGAGAGAAGCGTCAATGTATCGTTTGTGGTTCCGGCAGGCCGGGGGAAAGCCCCCGGAACCATATTATGACGCCCCGCCCCATTCCGTCAAAAACGCCGCTCTTCCCGCTATAACCGGCGCGGCAAAGGAAATCCTCCTCACCCTGCCTGTCTGACTTTGTCCCCCGCGCCCCCGGGGAAGACATTGTCATATATCGTGTAATACTCTTCAAATGTCAGCTCCCTGCCGAAGGTAAGCACTTCCATCTCAACCCCCATCAAATTGACCAGAAGTCCCGTGGGACTCATACCGTTATGCAGATAAAAATCCTTCCTGCGGAGCCTCTCCCGGCGGTTCTGCGCCGCTTCCGCCTCCGCTCCCACAGTGCTCTCGATCTCCACCACAACCCTGTCGCTGCCATAGATCTCCCGCAGCCTGGCCAGAGTATCACTTCCCAGTCCGCCCCCCTGGTTCCGGGAGACTATAGCCAAATAGTCAAGCAGGGCAAAGCCCCCGGAAAGCAGCATGATGGCCAGACCGCAGAACTCTCCCTGCCCGTCCTCCACCATCAGCAGATCAAAAAAGCCTTCCTCCCTCTTTTTGACCATAAAGGCAAAGGGTTTCTTCTCCGCTTCGGGAAAAGACGCCTCATATAAATCCCGCAATAGATTCAGTTCCTCTTCGCTGACCGCATGTCTCAGCATAAAATCCCTCCTCCCACATTCCTCCCATTCAGTTCGGACTGCAGTCCTATTCAATCCACACTCCAATCCCATTCAGTTCAGGCTGCTACCCTATTCAGCTCACGCCGTCACCTCGTGATGAACCTGCAGCTCATACAGTTTCCTGTAGATTCCGTCCTGGGCCAGCAGTTCCTGGTGGGTGCCCTTCTCCCGGATCTTCCCCTTATGCATGACCATGATGCAGTCCGCATGCTGGATTGTGGACAGGCGGTGGGCCACCATGATGGTGGTACGGCCCTGCATCAGCTTTTCCAGGGCTTCCTGGATCAGGAGTTCCGTCTCCGTATCGATATTGGCCGTTGCCTCGTCCATTACCAGGATACTGGGCTTGTGAGCCAGGGTGCGGGCAAAGGACAGCAGCTGTCTCTCCCCTGCCGAGAAGGTGGAGCCCCTTTCCGACACCGGCTCCCTGTAGCCCCCCGGCAGCTTCTCGATAAAGTGGGAAGCGTTCACATACTCCGCGGCTTCCTTCACCTCCTGAAGGGAAATGTCCTCATCGTGCAGACGGATGTTGTACTCGATATCCCCCTCAAAGATGAACACATCCTGCTGCATCTGCCCGATGGCGCTGCGCAGCTGTTTCTTGCTGAGCCTGCGGATATCCACCCCGTCTATGTAAATATTCCCTTTCTGGATGTCATAATACCTTCCGATCAGGTTCAGTATGGAAGACTTCCCCGCGCCGGTAGCCCCCACAAAGGCCACTCTCTCCCCCGGCTCTATCACAAAGGACACATCCCTCAGCACATAATTTTCATTATCATAGGCAAACCACACATGGGAGAACTCAATGCGTCCCTGGATGGCGGGAAGGATCACAGGCTTGTCATCCTCCTTCACCATGGGTTCCTCACTCATAATGGTAAAGATCTTCTCTGCGGAGGCGATGGAGGACTGCAGTGTGGAAAACTGCTCCGCCAGCTCCTGTATGGGCTCGAAAAAGGACTGGATATACTGGGCAAAGATGTACAGCGTGCCGATGGATATAACATCGCCCATCACATCATGGCTCCCGATTCCCAGCACGATCATCAGGGAAATAATACTCATAATATAGATCAGGGGGCGGAAAATGGCGAACACCATCATTTCCCGGTAACCCGCCCGGTACAGCCTGTGATTCTTCTCATTAAACTCGTCAAACTTCCTTTTCTCCCTGCCAAAGATCTGGATGATCCGCATTCCGGAAATATTTTCCGACAAAAAGGTATTCACATCCGTCAGGCGGGTCCTGGAAATCCGGTAGGTCTTCCTGGCGATCTTCCGGAACACCACCGTGAGGACCGCCACAAAGGGAAGCAGGATAAAGGAAATCAGCGCAAGCCTGGCATCCAGCATCAGCATCACGGCAGCCAAACCTATGATCTTCACCACATTCCGGAAAAGCCTCACCAGAATGCCGGAGTACATCTCATCCAGGGCCTCCACATCATTGGTGACCCGGGTCACCAACCTTCCCACCGGGGTCAGGTCAAAATACCGGCTGCTCAGGGACTGGATATGGGCATACAGTTCCTTGCGCACCGTGAGGATGATGCTCTGTCCCATCTTCTGCAACAGCCAGGTCTGGGTGATGTTGAACGCAAAGCTTAACGCCAGCACTATACCATATTTTATGGTAGTCTCCACAATCACGTCATAATTTCCCTGGGATTCGAACAGGTCTATGGCATCCCCGATCAGCATGGGGCGGTACAGGTCGAACCCGGTGAGAGCCAGCACCAGAACCAGGCACACCGCCACCCATCCCACATAAGGCTTCATATAAGAGAGTAAATGCAGCAGCGCATTGCCCTTATAATTGGATTCTATTTTATCATCGGTCAAAGTACTCAT
>CAJTSY010000050.1:7877-10844 GCA_910578995.1 uncultured Acetatifactor sp. | reverse complement strand
TGCTTTTCATAAATTCGGGCATAGAAGCCGCCCTGTTCCAACAGCTCCTCATGGGTGCCGTATTCCGTGACCTCCCCCTCCGTGAGCACGGCCACATGATCCGCCTTCTGCAGCGTGGAAATACGGTGGGCAATGATGATGGTGGTCTTGCCCCGGCGCAGCTGCATCAGGTTCTCCAGAATCTGTTCCTCCGTGTCCGTATCCACCGCCGACAGGGAATCGTCCAGGATCAGCACCGCAGAATCCATCAGCAGGGCCCTGGCTATGGAACTCCTCTGCTTCTGGCCGCCGGAAAGGGTCACCCCCCGCTCTCCCACCAGGGTTCTGTACTCTTCCGGAAATCCCATGATATTGTCGTGGATGCAGGCCGCCTTGGCCGCCCTTTTGATGCTGGCGCGCAGTTCCGGGTTATCCCTTATCCTCTCCTCCAGCCCGAAGGCGATATTTTCCTCCAGGGTATCCGAGAACAGGAAATTGTCCTGGGGTACATAGGCCATGTCCCTGTGCAGTACCGCCAGAGGGAAATCGGTGATGGGCCTGCCGTCCACCAGAAGCGTGCCTTCCTCGCAGTCATACACCCGCAGGAGCAGGTCTGCCAGACTGGATTTGCCGCTGCCGGTCCGCCCCAACACCCCCAGCATCTCTCCTTCCTTTATGTGAAGGTTCACATTCTTAAGCACCGGGCTCTCCCCGTCCGGATAGGTAAAGGTAAGGTTTTTCAGGGTGATGTCGCCTCTGATCTTCCAGTCTCCGCCCTCCGGCCTCTCCGGCAGTTTGTCCACGATATCCGGCTTCTCCCGGAAGATGCATGCGATCCGCTGAAACGCCGCCGCTGCCTGGGAAAAATTGTTGATGCAGTCGCCGCAGGCGATCATGGGCCATACAAGCATGCCGATATAGGAGTTAAACGCCACAAATTTTCCGATGGACACCTGGCCCGCCAGCACCATCCGGCCTCCGAACACCAGTGTCAGAAGCAGGCTGATGCCCGTGACGGCATCCAGGGCCGGGCCAAACACCGCCCGCAGCTTCACCATGGACAGATTTTTCTCCATGCTGTTCTGACTGGCCTTCTCAAAAGCCTTGAAATCCTGATCTTCCTGCACAAAAGCCTTCAGCACCCGCACGCCGGCAATGCTCTCCTGCACCTTGTCGGAAAGCTGTGAGAAAGCCTCCTGCCTTCTGGTCTGGCGCTTCTTCGCCTCGATTCCATAATAATAACATCCCACCGCCACCAGTGTCAGCGGAATAAACGCCATCAGTGTCAGTCCCAGGTCCACATACAGCACCATCCGCAGCAGCACCATGACAGTCATGACAACAGCGTCAAAAGCAGTGACCACCGCAGGCCCTACCGCCATGCGGATGGCATTCAGGTCATTGGTAAAGCGGGCCATCAGATCCCCTGTCTTATGACTGTTGAAATAACGGGCGGACAGGGTCTCCAGATGCCTGAACATATCATTCCGCAGCCGGTACTCAATTCCCCGGGCGGAACCGAAGATGCAGAATCTCCACCCGAACCGCCCCAGGGTCATCACGGCGCCTGCGGCAAACAGCTTCCCAAGCAGCCCGGCCACACCGTCGCGGTCAAGGGCTCCTTCCGTCAGCCCGTCAATAAGCTCGCCGATAAACTGGGGTATGTACAGATTTGCCAGATCCACCGCCAGCAGGATCACCACCCCTGCCAGATAAAACCACTTATACCTTAACAAATATGGAAACAGTGAGAACTTCTTTTCTTCCATTCTGATCTACACCTGCCGTTCTTTCTTTTTCGTACTTTTCGCTACCGCCTGCGGACCTCTGCCTACAGTATACCTGGATCCGTTCCCTTGGGCCCGATTCCGCCAGACAGCAGCCGAAGCGCCTCTCCCGCCATGACCCTGCGGACAAAGTCATGAATGTCCGTCAGCTTCTGCGAAAACACCATTCCCCCGTAAAACATCGTCGTGCTGTGCTGATCTGACCCTGCTGTCATGGGAAAACCATGCTCCCGTGCATAACTGACAGCTCTGTCATTATATTCGGGATGCAGCGGTTTATTGCGATCCATGACGTGAGCCGCATTCAGCCCCTCCACCGCATCCACATACTCCGGAAACAGCCGTATCTCAGGAATATAGGAGGCCTCCCGGTAAGGATGGGCATGGCAGACGATCCCGCCGCCCTCATGGACCAGCTGAAACTGCTCTTCCACCGTGGCATCCCTGATCTCCGGATGGGCCAGCAGCCACCCTTTGTCCAGGCCGTATATCAGGAATTCCGTTCCATTGTAACCGGATTCCCACCCGAAAAACACCTGCAGCCCCAGCCTCTCCCCTTCCTTCCTGGCATGTTCATAACCACGGCAAAAAGCTTCCACCCACTGACTCCATGGAAGCTGTCTGTCCACTGCCGTATTTCCGTAAAAAAAATGATCCGTGACAATGATGCCCGTATAGCCGGCCCTGGCATAGGCCCCTGCCATCTCCGCACCTGTACTCATGCCGCAGGCGCTTCCTTCGCTGGTATGCATATGCGTCTCATACCAATATCCGTCCGTTTTCATCCCATCACCCTTTTCTTCAGATTGTAATATCCCCGCCGGCTGGGGCATTTCGTCCTTCCCGACAGCTGCCCCATCCGTTCCCGGCAAAAGTTATCTTCCTATTATATCCTGTCCCCTCTGAGAAAGCAATGTCTTTTTGTTGAAAAATAATGGTGCAGAATTCCTCCCCAAGCGAGCAGTAACCTCCGCTTTAATAAAACTTCCCTAATACAAATACCCCGCCGGCCTCAGCCGACGAGGTATTTGTTGTCACACAATCAGGCCAGAAGATCCCGCATAATCTCCTTAAGCACGTCACTGTCCAGATATTCCAGCATATCCTTTATGGACTCTTTCCTTTGTATTTTCCGCTTTGCCAGATCCTTCAGCTGCTCATCCTCCATGTAGTCGTAGAATATCTCCACAGGGTTCCCCGC
>CAJTSY010000050.1:5023-7777 GCA_910578995.1 uncultured Acetatifactor sp. | reverse complement strand
TCGTACTGCTTCAGCGCAAGCCCCCCTACATCGTCCCGGTCCAGATACTCCAGCATCCCCTCTATGGACTCGCCCTTCTCTGTCTTCCGCTCTGCCAGTTGTTTCAGCTGCCAGTCTTCCATATACTCATAGAATATCTCCACAGGTTTCCCCGCGTCGTACTGCTTCAGCGCAAGCCCCCCTATATCATCCCTGTCCAGATACTCCAGCATATCCGCTATGGACTCGCCCTTCTCTGTCTTCCGCTCTGCCAGTTGTCTCAGCTGCCAGTCTTCCATATATTCATAGAATATCTCCACCGGTTTCCCCGCTTCATACTGCTTCAGCGCAAGCCCCCCTACATCGTCCCTGTCCAGATACTCCAGCATCCCCTCTATGGATTCACCCTTCTCTGTCTTCCGCTCTGCCAGTTGTTTCAGCTGCCAGTCTTCCATATACTCATAGAATATCTCCACAGGTTTCCCCGCGTCGTACTGCTTCAGCGCAAGCCCCCCTATATCATCCCTGTCCAGATACTCCAGCATATCCGCTATGGACTCGCCCTTCTCTGTCTTCCGCTCTGCCAGTTGTCTCAGCTGCCAGTCTTCCATATATTCATAGAATATCTCCACCGGTTTCCCCGCTTCATACTGCTTCAGCGCAAGCCCCCCTACATCGTCCCTGTCCAGATACTCCAGCATCCCCTCTATGGATTCACCCTTCTCTGTCTTCCGCTCTGCCAGTTGTTTCAGCTGCCGGTCTTCCATGTACTCATAGAAAGATTCCACAGGGTTTCCCGCTTCATACTGCCCCAGTGCAAGTTCCCCCACATCATCAGCCTCCAGGTACTCCAGTATATCCGCTATGGACTCTCCCTTCTCCGTTTTCCTGCCTGCCAGCTCCTTCAGCTGCCAGTCTTCCATGTGCTCATAGAACTGGCTCACCGGCTTTCCCTGCTCATACTGCTGCATCGCGAATTTTCCGATAAGGTCATCCTCAAGGTAGTCCAGCATGTCCGCTATGGACTCTCCCCTTTCCAGCCTCCGCTCTGCCACCTCCCGCATTGTCTCATCGTCCAGATACGGGAAAAAAATCGCAATATTATCTCCGTTTTTCAACAGCACGCTGTTGGCAAGCTCCTCCAGTTGATCCGGCTTCAATATGGGAACGGCGGCTTCCAGCTCCTCCCTGGATACCTCATTGTTCTCCACATATTCCTGGATGCCGTCCGTCATGGCGGAATGCAGGAGCTCCGCCTTTCCGTCCAGAATCTCGTCCACAGTACAGCCAAACAGCTCCGCCAGCTGGGGCAGCTTGGAGATATCCGGCATGCTGTTGCCCCGCTCCCAGTTGGAGACGGCCTGAAAACTCACGTTCAGCTTGTCGGCAAGCTCTGTCTGCGTCATGTTCTGCGTTTTTCTCAAGGAAAGGATCTTTTTTCCCACCTGTTTCATATTAAACATACGTTTGTCCTCTCTTTGCATTTTTTGAAAAAGCTTTTTCTGAAAAGATTGTAGCACAGGCAGGCGTTCCGCACCATAAAGAAATAATTGAATCCGGTTTTTCCCGGCTTTTTTCCGATTCAAGCCCTCCTTGAATCCTGCAGACATGTCTGCGCAATTGGCGAAATGAGATTTACTAAATTACGATAATCCGCCGCTTCAGCTCCCTCGGTCAAAAGCTGATAGAAGTATAAAAGATTCACCGTCTGATATCATAATTCATATTCATCAGATTCCGGATCGCCGCCGCGTCGTCCGTGATGTTGGCATCCCCCCGGATGGTGTGTTTCAGGGCGCTGCTTGCCACCGCGAAATTCACCACGTCCATGGGCCGGTAATGGTTCATCATGGCATAAATCAGTCCGCCAGCGAATGCGTCTCCCCCGCCCACACGGTCAAGGATATTAAAGGTGAAAAGCTTGCTCTCAAAGGTGTGGCCCTCATACCACATATAAGCTTTCAGGCTGTTCTCGCTGCCGCTGTGGGCATAGCGCACATGGCGGGCAATACACCGCAGATTGGGATACCTGCTTACAAACGCCCGGAAAACCTCGTCCTGCTGCTCGTAGCCTGGCTGCAGGGGCACACCATCCTTCCAGTCCCCCTTTCCATGGTCATCCTCATCCTTCCACAGATGATAAGGCTCGATTCCGAACAGCACATCCACATAAGGCAGGCATTCCGTGCAGAAGTCCCTGGCTTCCTCCCAGCTCCACAAGGAACTGCGGAAGTTCCCGTCAAAACTGGTAATGATTTCCTTTTCCTTTGCCGTCTTCAGGCAGCGCAGAATCATTTCCCGGCAGTTTTCTCCCAGCGCCGGCGTGATACCGCTTAAGTGAAGCCATGTAAATCCCTCCAGCAGCGCGTCAAAATCATAGGAGCGAAAATCATATTCCGTAATGGCGCTGTTCTTCCGGTCATAAGTCACTTTACTGGCGCGGATTCCGTACCCCGTCTCCAGATAATAGGTCCCCAGACGGTGGGTGGGCGTCTGCTCCGGCGTGCTCAGGATGACCGGCGTACAGTGCACATCGTTGCTGCGCAGCATCCTGACGGCGCTTTTTCCAAGGCTGTTGTTGGGAACTACCGTAAAAAATGTACTGTCTATCCCTAAGTTGGCCAGAGCCAGCGCTATGTTGGCCTCGCTTCCTCCATAGCTTGCCTCGAAGCCGGAGGCCATCCGGATCTTCTCATAATTCGGCGGGGTCAGCCGGAGCATAATCTCCCCGATGGTGATGAATTTGTGGGAATTTTCGTTTTCCCGCAACAAAGG
>CAJTSY010000050.1:0-4923 GCA_910578995.1 uncultured Acetatifactor sp. | reverse complement strand
TTTGCGCATAACTGCGTTATGTGCGTGACTGTGTTTTGTGCGCAGCTGCATTATATGCATAAGTGCGTTATGTGCGCAACTACCTTATATACGCAATTACGTTTTGCATGCAACTGCATTATTTACGTAATTACGTCACTTATACCTGTAAATTCATTCCTGCCAATAAAAGAGCCGCTTCCACTGTATGCCGCTTCCTGTTCTGCCCTGCCGAAGCATTCACCTGTTGTACATTCTATCCGCTAAATATTCCCGGTTGCAAATATACGGCACAGCAAGGGACAGGATTCCTGCCCCTTGCGCCATTTTTCAATACTCCAGATATGCCCCTTTCATCGGGCTTGCCGCATGCTGGCTGTACAGGCGCAAAACCCCCGCCTTGTACTTTGGCTCCCTGGGTTTCCAGTTTCTGCGCCGCTCCTCCAGGACAGCCGCCACCTCTTCCATGGTTTTACGTTCACCTGCGATACCGATGATGTTCAGCTTCCGCTCTTCCACGTCTATTTCTATCAAATCCCCTTCTTCCACCAGAGCGATGGGGCCGCCATCCACCGCTTCCGGACTGCAGTGTCCGATTACAGGCCCTGTGGACGCGCCGGAAAAGCGCCCGTCCGTAATCAGGGCAATGCTTCTCCCCAGTTCCTTATCGCTGCTGATGGCCTCGGATGTGTAGAACATCTCCGGCATACCGCTGCCCTTAGGTCCCTCATAGCGTATAAACACAGCGTCGCCCTTCTGTACCTTATGCTTCAGCACCGCGTCCAGGCACTCCTCCTCGCTGTCAAAAGGCCTTGCATTCAGCACCGCCCTGAACATCTCCTTCGGACATGCCGTGTGCTTGATAACAGCTCCCTCCGGCGCCAGGTTCCCCCGCAGGATGGCAATGCTTCCGTCCGTGCCGATGGCTTTGTCGTAAGGGCGGATGATATCCTCTTTCGTCAGAGACACCTGATAGCGTTTGTTGAATTCCTCAAGCCACTTTCCGCATCTGTCGTAAAAGCCGTTGCTCTTTAGCTCGTCCAGGTTCTCCCCCAGAGTCTTCCCCGTCACCGTCATCACATCCAGATGAAGGTGGCGCCTGATCTCCTCCATGATGGCCGGGACGCCTCCGGCATAGTAGAAGCATTCCGCAGGCCAGCGTCCCGCGGGACGGATATCCAACAGATACCGGGCGTTCCTGTGGAGCCTGTCGAAAGTGTCCCCGGTTACCTCAAGACCGAACTCACGGGCAATGGCCGGGATGTGCAGCAGGCAGTTGGTGCTCCCGGAGATGGCGGCATGTACCAGGATGGCGTTCTCGAAACTCTCCATGGTGACGATGTCACTGGGACGCATGTGAGGCTGTATGGCCAGTTTCACAGCCCGGGCTCCCGCCTGTCTCGCGAATGCCAGGAGATCAGGACTGGTGGCAGGCATCAGGGCGCTCCCCGGCAGGGCAAGCCCCAGAGCCTCCGCCATAACCTGCATGGTAGACGCAGTGCCGATAAAGGAACAGGCTCCGCAGCCGGGACAGGCATTACACTTTGCCCAGTTCAGCCTCTCCTCATCAATCTCCCCACGCTGGTACTGGGCGCTGTATTTGCCCAGCTGCTCCAGTGTCAGCATTTCCGGCCCCGCGTTCATGGTGCCTCCGGGTACCACCACGGCAGGAATATCCACCCTGGCAAGCCCCATCAGGTTCCCGGGCATTCCCTTGTCGCAGCTTGCCAGATACACTCCCGCGTCAAAAGGTGTGGCGTTTGCCTGGATCTCGATCATATTCGCGATCATCTCACGGCTTACCAGGCTGTAATTGATGCCGTCCGTACCCTGGCTCTCCCCGTCGCACATATCCGTACAGTAATAGCGTGCGCCATGTCCTCCGGCCTCCTCGATTCCCTTCCTGACTTCCTCCACCAGGATATCCAGATGGCCGCTTCCCGGATGGCTGTCTCCAAATGTACTCTCTATGATAACCTGGGGTTTCCCCAGATCCTCCGGCTTCCACCCGGTTCCTATCCGCAGCGGATCCAACTCGGGCGCATTTCTGCGCATCTCCTGACTTCTCAATTCCATTCCCTTTCTCCTCGCTTCCTTCTGCTTTTTCGTCGTCTTTCCGGTTGTTATCTTTCCGGCTTTTCGTCTTCAGCCTGCCGTTCCGTTCCTTCTCCAATGTACCTTCTCTGCTTCAATCAGGTCGGCACATCCGCAAAATCCGGATACCCGTCATGCGAAAAACGAAATAATCAGCGCCACCACGAATCCGGTTCCCCCTACCAGGGTTTCCATGATCGTCCAGGTCTTCAGCGTGGTCTTCTCATCC
This sequence comes from uncultured Acetatifactor sp., assembly GCA_910578995.1. Lineage (GTDB taxonomy): Bacteria > Bacillota > Clostridia > Lachnospirales > Lachnospiraceae > Acetatifactor. Next base: position 2,621 of record CAJTSY010000050.1, on the reverse strand, counting down.
ATCCCCACCAACGACTTCACAAGCCAGAAGCCGGAGTCATTAAAGTGGGAGCATACCGTGGCTCCTCCCGCCACCGCCGCTGTGGTACAGGCCAAATACAGCGGAGACAAATCTGCGATTCCCGGCATGGCCGCGATGATTCCTGCCGCCATGGTCATGGCCACAGTTGCGGAACCCACGCAGATTCTAACCAGGGCCGCCACCACAAAGGCCACCACGACAATGGGAAGGTTTGCAGAAGACACCGCATTTCCGATCAGATCACCCAGTCCCGAATACTGCAGCATATAGCGGAGCACGCCGCCGCAGGCCGTCACCAGGAGAATCAGTCCCGTGGGCTCCAGGGATTTCGTCATAATCTTTTCCAACTGTTCCATTTTATATCCGTGCTTCAGCCCAAGGATCAGCATAGCCGCGATAGTTGCAATCAGCAGGGCCACAAAAGGTTCTCCCAGAAAACCTACCATCGGCGCCAGACCGCTCAATGCCGGCATCACTCCCACCACGGAGTCCAGAATAATCAGTACAAGCGGAATCAGGATGATGCCCACAATCGTCCAGAAGTTGGGCAGCTTGGACTCGTCAAAATCCTCCTGGTTCGCCACATGTTCCGGAACCGGCACCATATACTTGTTTCCGCAGACCGCTCCCCACACAGGCCCGGCCACTACCATTGCAAAAATACCACACAGGACGCCCACCATGATGACCCATCCCAGTTCCACATTCAACATGGTGGCTACCAGCACCGGACCCGGGGTAGGCGGGATGAAAGCATGCCCTACCGCAAGTCCCGCCAGAAGCGGAATCGCATAGAACAGGGAGGAACGTTTCGTTCTCTTTGCCAGGGAAAATGCCAGGGGAATCAGTATGATCAGTCCCGCGTCGAAGAACACCGGCATGGCGATAACCAGCCCCGTAATGCCAAGCGCCCAGGCTGCCTTCCTGTCTCCGAACCATTTCACCATGCTGACGGCCAGGGTCTGGGCTCCTCCCGAGGCCTCCAGTATGGCGCCGAACATGGAACCCAGGCCTACCAGCAGCGCGATTCCCTTTAAGGTATTTCCGATTCCATCGTTCACTGCCGTCACAATATTCTCAAAGGGCATACCCGCCCCCAGTCCTATCACAATCGCTCCCACCAGAATGGAAACCATTGCCTGCACCTTAAATTTAATAATCAGCACCAGTAGTACCGCCAACCCTATGATTGCCGCTATCACCAATCTGACAGGGTTCAATGCCATTGCTTCAGCCATAACCATGACCTCCTAATTTTAAGTTTTGTGTTTCGAGCTTCCGATAACATTCGACGTCTGTTGTTATTCTATACACATTATATTATTTCGTTTATTTTCACACAATATAACTGATGAATTTATTTTTATATCCATATTTTGCATAAAAAAAGAGGCTTTCCAGAATATGGAATTCCTCTTTTTTTGTATGTTTTACACATGCCCTTTTACGAGGTCATACGGAATCCGTCTCAGTCATCTGACGTATTTTCCCATTTATATCCGTTTTCGCTCTTCTGACCCATTGGCCCTTTATGTCCGCTTCCGTTCTTCCGCATGCCGTTCCTCTAAAAGCTTCATGATTGCCTGGCGGTTGTAGGTCAAATGCATCATCATAGCGCATCTGGCTCCCACCGAATCCCGCTTCAGAATGGCATCCGTAATAGCACGGTGAGTCTCCAGTGTCTCATTGATCAGCAGACGGTGTGTTACATTGGCAAATGTATGGACTGCAGTATTGATAACCGGGATCAGTGTCTCCACCACCTGATTCCTGCTGCAACGGGCTATACAGGTATGAAATTGGATATCCTTGCCAATATGGTTATGACCGCCCAGATACAGTTCTTCCGTCTCATCGCACAATACTTTCAGCCTTTTCAGCTCCTTTTCGGAAGCGTTCTTACAGGCCAGAGCGGCGATCTCAGGTTCGATCATCAGGCGCACTTCAAACAGGTCCAGTGCCGCTTTGTATTTATCCTGTATCCGGTTCAGCCCCAGCGGATCCTCACCGAGAAAATTGGTATTGATGACATAGGTTCCTGAACCCCTGCGCACCTCCAGGATTCCCCGGGACACCAGGCCTTTCACCGCCTCGCGGACAGTGCTGCGCCCCACACCGAACCGTTGTGCAAGTTCAAATTCATTGGGAATCTTCCGGCCCTGCCCAATCGGCTCATCCAGAATGTATCTCATCAGCTCATCCTCGGTCCGCGCTCCCAGAGATTTTTTCTTTCTATCATTATCATACATTTTGCGCTGCCCCTTTTTTAACTCATCCATCTGCCGCTTTTTCCCTATGTGCATTCCCCCGATATTTTTACTTTATCATGTTCCTGCCACCTCGTCAATCCTTTGCAATATAATGGCTATTGTTCATTTTGCCCCCGCATGAAGTTCTCAGTGTCCGGATCCCAGATTCATATAGCTGAAATATCCTCGTGCTCTTTCCTCCCGCTTGATATACATACGGGAAAGGCAAACATCTGGAAATCCTGAAACACCACCGCGAACAGATCGCAGTACTCTCTGTAATCGTATTTCCGGATATCGATGCCGTTCACCTTGATGCCGCCCTCCGTCACGTCGTACAGGCGGCAGAGG
>CAJTSY010000049.1:20148-26769 GCA_910578995.1 uncultured Acetatifactor sp. | reverse complement strand
CACAGCCGCATTCCAGGGCCGCCCGGAGGCTGTTTCTGTAACAGCGCCTTACTAGCCCTTCCTCTCCCCGGTTTCCTCCCTGCCACAAGGGTCCCACAGTATGTATGATATATTCCGCGTCAAGCCCCAGGGCAGGGGTAACCGCCGCCTCTCCCACCCGGATCCTGCCGATCTTCCTCCGCAGGGCAAGCAGCTCCTCCTCCCCTGCCGCCCTGTAAATGGCCCTGTCCGTCCCGCCTGCGCACACAGGCTCATAATTTGCCGTATTGACGATGGCATCCGCCTTCATCTTTGTAATATCGTTCCTTACTATCTGAAACGGCATCCCTGCACCTCCCCTTCCGGAACTTCTGTTTCGGGTTTTCCACTTCTTCCCCGGCTCCCCCTGCATATACCGCGGCTATAGCTCCAGAATGATACACCTTCTCTGTCTCAGGCCTTCCTCATAGGTCTCCAGAAGAATCCTCCTGCCCTGGGCATCGTATTCCATCCCCAGAAAATTCTGCACGTTTTTGTACAGGAGACGTCTCTCAGATCCGTCTGCCGGATACAGGTACAGATCCCCTGACTGAATTCCCCAGTAGTCCTGCAGCAATTGGGGATTGGCTGTTCCGTCCCCTCCCAGTCTGCTCTCGCCCCTTCCGGAGCCATTAATAAAAGAAGGGCTGTACACCGTATTTCCGGCAGTCAATACCAGAAAATCACCCGTTTCCAGGGGCAGAAAATCCCACACCAACTCAGGGAGCACCCTGACGCTTTCACATTTTTCCCCGCTTTCAGTTATGTCCGTGTACCAGAGCTGAAAGACATTTCCCATATAATAAACCCCGTCCTCCGCCACCCTGTACTGGATATAAGGCATCCCTTCATACCCTGAAAGAAGCTTTCCCATAATAGCATGTACAGGCTCCGTCTTCCCTGGCTCCCTTCCCGTCTCTGTGTTTTCCTCTTCCTGCCCCTCTGCGTTCGTACCCAGAAGGCAGAGCTTTCCCCCGGATGCCTCCTCTTTTTCCCCTGCCTCATCCGTATACTCTGCCTGCAGGTATATATTCTGGTTATTATACTCTATCAGGAAGCTCGCCAGACCCGGGTGGCCACCGGAGGCGCTGTAAAGCTGTGCACTCCACAGTGAGGTTCCGGCATCTTCATCTCCTGCGCCGCCAAAAACTTCGTCCGGCGGGTAGATTTTATAGGCCGTCTCATATCTCTCCCCCTCCCAGTACAGGTCAGGGTCGGCAGACCCACTTTTCAGACAGTCATATACCAGCACCGGCCGCTTGTCCCCAGTAAGAGTTCCCGCCACGTCAAATGCCGCCCATCGCCCGTCCGGAGAAAAAGAACCCTTCAGAAAAAAACTCTCCCAGGGTCCCTCATAGAGTTCCCTCTCCTGCTCCCCCAGTGTATACAGCCGCACGACGCGGGTGTTGCAGGCCGGATACCACAGATAGACCAGAAGATGCTTTCCGTCCGGAGAGGGAAGTATAATGTCCGTTATGCACAACATCCCCTCTCCCTTTCCGGAGTCCAAATACTGCTCATCCTTCTCCGGCCCTTCCTTCCCCGGAGCCGTATCCTGTCCCCCTTTCCCGGAGCCCGGTTCTTCCTGTCCCTCCCCGGAATCCATATACTGTCCCTCTTCCCCGGAGTCCTGCTCTTCCTTTCCTTCCTCCGGGACATCTATTATACAGTCATCAATAAAACTAAAAAACGTGCCTGCTGTATCGTAAAACCCGTAGCGGTAATCCACCTCCCGGTATACCAGCCGTTCCCCGATGCCGTCCTCCTGCTCCTCCACCGCGGCAATATGGATGATATTTTCGCCGCAGCCTTGAAGAAAAGCGCTCTTCGTCATGAACTCTGAAGCCTTATAGGTATAGGCATATATTCTTTTCACAGAAAAATCCTTCCCCGAATCCGTACCCTCCGATTCCTCCTCCGCCGACTGGACCAGGGGAAGCAGCAGTGTCTTTTCCTCCGGGGCGCATCCGGTCAGCAGCAGGCACAGCAGCAGAAGCGCCCCCTGGATTTTCCTCTTCAGTTTCCTTTTTTTCAAAGCGAATCCCTCCTGTCTGCATTTCGGCCCCCGGAAGGCTTCGGGACAGGTTTCCCGCCAGACACCGGCTCCACGTCCGCACCCGGGGCCGCCTGCATCCTGATATAAAAGATGGTCCAGGCTCCCGGCCTGCTCTTTACGCCGATGGTTCCCTGGTGCTCCTCCATGATTTTGCGGCAGATGGAAAGTCCCAGACCGGAACTCCCCTGCTCCCGGGAATAGTTCTTGTCCACCCGGTAGAAGGGCTCGAATATTTTCTTCTGTTCCCGAGGACTCAGTCCTTTTCCACGGTTGCGGACGGCAAGCCATACAAAGCCCCTTTTCCGGATTCCGTCCATGTGTATGGCGCTGTTTGCCTCACCGTATTTTATGGCATTGTCCACCAGGTTGATCAGCACCTGCCGCAGTCTGTCCTCCACTCCCCATACCGGCAGCGCCTCCCGAAAATCCGTCTGGATCTTCATGTTGTAGCGCTCTGCCTTGATCTCCAGGGCCTGGGCCACACTCCGGCTGATACCGACCAGATCCACCTGTTTTTTCTCCATATAGATGCTTTTGTCAGACATTTCCAACAGCTGCAGGACCATTTGGTGCATGCGGGTGCTTTCGGCCAGAATCTGCTCCAGTCCCTTGTTGGTCAGCGCAGTGTCCTGTCCCTTGTCGGCCTCCATCAGCTGGGCATATCCCCTTATGGTGGTGAGGGGTGTTTTCAGCTCATGGGTCATATTGTTGTAAAATTCCTGCCTGCTGCCCAGAAGGGAAATGATGCGCTCCTTATCTTCCTGCATGTTTTTAAACTGGGAATCTATCATCTCCAGCATCACGCTGAAGTTCCGCGACAGCTCCCCCACCTCATCTCTGCGCCCGGAATCCGCCAGCTGTGCCAGCATCTGCATGTCCACTTCGTTTCTGGACAAATCCTGCACCACCTGGCGGGAAATCTCGGTGAGTTTCCATACCGGAACCAAAAGCCTGTTGATAAAAAAGGCAAGCATGAAAAAGGTCAGCGCATACACGAATGCCGTGGTCTGGTAAACCAGGCGTTCGCTCTGTTTCACCTGGGCATACTGGGCGGAAGTATCCGTCCGGTAGCGTATGATACCCAGTGTCCGGTTCTCTATGACCACCGGCATGGAAAAATAGACCACCATGGCATCCCCCTCCGGATAGGTCATGGTGAAGGCTGCGTCGCCCTTCAGTGCCAGGGCCAGATCCTCCCCGCTTCCCTCCCCGGGCACCTGGCTGTTTCCGCTCAGGTAATTTCCCCCGGTATCCAGTACGCTGAAACTGCTGCCCCCCAGCCTCTTCAGCTCCTGGACAATGTTCTCCGCAATCTGCCGGTATCCCTCCTCGTCATTATTGGCGTTCTGTAGCATCAGCAGCTGCCGGATATAGATCAGGGTGTTCTCCTCCCTGCCCTGCAGCTCCCTGGTGATCTGCTCCTCCAGATTCTGCTGGAGCCTGGCGTGGATACTGCCGGAAAGGATGAATCCCCCTGCCAGAAAGACGGCCAGAAAGATCAGCACCATCTGGCGGCGTATTCCAAAACGGTATGTTTTCCTGTTACGGGACATACTTGTACCCCACTCCGAAGACAGTCACCAGTTTTTCCTCCAGCCCGGTCTTTTTACGGACACGCTGCACATGGATATCCACGGTTCTGGTATCCCCCGCGAAATCATACCCCCATATCTGGTCCAACAGGGCCGTTCTGGTAAATACCTGCCTGGGATGCTTCAAAAAACATATCAGCAGTTCGTATTCCTTGGGAGTAAGGCTGATCAGAACGCCGTCCCGGTATACACTGTGTTCCCTCTCCGCCACCGTCAGGGAGCCGCAGACCAGGCCGGCGCCCCCATCCGTGCCCTGGGCCCTGTCAAAACGGCGCAGGATCGTCCGCACCCGGGCTACCACCTCCCGCAGGTCAAAGGGCTTTGTGATATAGTCATCCGCTCCGGATTCCAACCCGTAGAGCTTGTCCTCCACATTGCCCCTTGCTGTCAGCATGACGATCGGGACACGGTACTGTTCCGTCAGCATCCTGCACACATCCACCCCGCTGATGTCCGGCAGCATCCAGTCCAACAGCACAATGTCAGGAGGCTCCTTTCCTGCCGCGGCAAAGCCCTCGCCGCCGGTATAGGCGCACTGCACCTGAAAACCCTCCTTTTCAAAACCATATTTCAGAATATCCGCAATGGGCTTTTCGTCCTCAATGACCAGGATTTTTCTGTCTTCCATTGATCCACCCTCTTTTTTCATGATTCTTCCATATAATATAGTATAACGCGGATAACCCCGAAATGGAAACAAAATGTATGCTGTTTTGAAAAATTTACAAAAGGATACACTTCCGAAACATCTCTGTTATCCATAAGAAAAATCCGTCCTGTAAAGTAGGCTCCAGAGAACAAATCAGGACGCAGTTCCGGCCCGCGGCCGGACTGCTGCAAAATCATACAAAGGAGTTTGGATATGTGCGGAATATGCGGATTTATAGAAACTAATACGGCGGCAGGCAGCACCGGGAATCCCCCCCTGCCAAGGAGGGACATCCTGGACAGAATGATGACGGCCCTCATCCACAGGGGCCCGGACCAGGGCAGAAGTTGGGTCTCCGAAACCGCAGCCCTGGGTTTCCGACGCCTCAGCATCATAGATCTGGAGGGCAGCGTCCAGCCCATGGCAAATGAAACCGGCGACCTGGTCCTGCTATTCAACGGGGAGATCTACAATTACCGGGAGCTGCGCCAGGCCCTTTCCGCCGCCGGGCACACCTTCGCCACCCAGGGAGACTCGGAAGTACTGCTCCACGGATACGAAGAATGGGGCGAGAACCTGCCGGGACATCTCCGGGGAATGTTTGCCTTCGTTCTCTGGGACGAAAAAAACGGCTGCCTCTATGCGGCCCGGGATCCCTTCGGCATCAAGCCCTTTTACTATGCCATGACAGACAGCTGCTTCCTCTTTGCCTCCGAAATTAAAGGCATTCTGCCCCATCCCTCCTATAAAAAGAGGCTGAACCAGGAGGCCCTGGAACAGTATCTCTCCTTCCAGTACTCTGCCCTGGAAAATACCTTTTTCCAGGGAATCCGGCAGCTGCGTCCCGGGCATTTCCTGAAATATGACAGAAAACGTTCCGCTCCGGATGTGACGCGGTATTTTACTCCGGAACTGTTTCCGGAACCGGCAGGGGAAAGAGCAGCAGCGGGGTACAATGAAGCATCCCGGGGGAAACAGGCAGCAAGCGGCGGCTCGGCAGCTCGGGGGAAACAGGCGGATGCCGAAGAGTGGATCAGGCGGCTTGACCATGCGATAGAAGATTCCGTCAATGCCCACATGACTTCCGACGTGGAGGTGGGCGCCTTCCTGTCCGGAGGAGTGGACTCCGGCCTGGTTGCCGCTGAGTTCTCCGGCAGCAGGACATTTACGGTGGGCTTCGGAAAAGGCCAGACACGCTACAATGAAATGCCCCTGGCACAGGAGCTGGCAGGGGAACTGGGACTTTCACATAAAGGAAAGCAGATCTCGGAGAAGGAATTCTGGGAGGCGGTTCCCGAAGTCCTCTACCATATGGACGAGCCCTCCGGCGACCCTTCCGCAGTGGCTCTCTACTTTCTCTCCCGGGAAGCGGCCCGGCAGGTAAAGGTGGTGGTGTCCGGCGAAGGTGCGGACGAACTCTTCGGCGGTTACTGTATCTACTGCGAGCCAAACGCCCTAAGGCTGTACCAGAAACTCCCCCGTTTCCTGCGCAGGGGCATCGCCGGACTGGCCTCCCGTCTTCCCGACATGAGGGGACGCAGTTTTCTGATCCGTGGAAGCATGCCCGTGGAAGAACGGTTTATCGGAAACGCAAATCTGTTTACGGCCAGGGAGCGTGAGAAACTGCTGAAATGCCGTACAAAGGCCCCCTCCCCCCAGGAGCTGCTGTCCAGAGACTATGCGGATTCCAGTCAGTTGGACGATGCCAGCCGTATGCAGTACATAGACCTGCTCCACTGGCTTCCGGGGGATATTCTCCAGAAGGCGGACCGGATGAGCATGGCCCACTCCCTGGAGCTGCGTGTGCCCTACCTGGACAGGGAAGTGTTTCAGGTGGCCCGCCGCCTGCCCCCGGAATACAAGCAGAAAAAGCAGGTATCGAAATATCTGTTCCGCCAGGTTGCCGCCAGGCACCTGCCCCCTGTGAACTCCAACCGCAGGAAACTGGGATTTCCGGTTCCTTTGGGACATTTCCTGACCTCGGAGACCGGTACGGAAGCCGTCAGCCGGGTCTTCCATTCCCCGGCGGCGGAGAAATTTTTCAACCCCGGCGCACTGGAAGAGCTGTGGGAAGGCCGGGGCTACGGCCGGGGAAATACCAACCGGAAACTGTGGGCCGTATATGCGTTTCTTGTGTGGTATGAAATCTATTTTCCGGAAGGGGAGGATGTCGGCTGAACCGTCGCGCCCATCCCCGGACGGGAGGCCGTTAGCGGCTCTTCCCTCCACCTCCACGGCAGGCGGCTCTTGGCGGCTCTTTCCTTCATCCTCCCGGCAGACGGCTGCGGGCTCAGCCGCAGCCGTCG
>CAJTSY010000049.1:11575-20138 GCA_910578995.1 uncultured Acetatifactor sp. | reverse complement strand
CCCGCAGCTGAGCCCGCCCCGGATTTCTTCCTGCCCTTCCTGCAGAATCCGGACCATTTCCTCTTTTGTGTATGTTTCCAGGGATATCCTGCGTCCGTCCAGATAAATTGACGGTATCCCGTTTACCTTCAATTCATTCCTGGAATAATCCACCGCTTCCCTCACCTGCCGGGTATAGACTCCCTCCCCAAGCGCCTGCCGGAATCCGTCCGCGTCCAGTCCCGCCCTGGCAGCAATGCCGCAGAGAACCTCCACATCCCCAATGTCCTGCTCCGCCTCGAAGTAGGCCCGGTATACCAGATCGGCATATACCTCTTCCCGGCCCTTTTCCCGGGCATAGTATAATCCCTCAAACGCCAGCCTGGTATAAGGCCGGGGGCACACGGCAGGGGGAAGCTTCATGTCGAGCCCCAGGGCCCTGGCAGGCTCCACCAGAATCTGGTAACGTTTTCTCCGCTCCTCATCGTGGAAAGTATCCACCCTCTCCTTTGGCTCCGGAGTCAGTTCCAGTGGCTGGATCATGATCTCCGCCTTCAGTCCTGTCTCCTGCAGCGCCTCCTCAAGGGCTGCCTTTGCCACCAGGCAGTACGGGCACACAAAATCCGTTACAAATAAAATGTCCATGCTCCTCTCTCCTCCTTTCCTGGTTCTTCCGTTCCAGTTCATTTTAGCACACAGAACCCTGACTGGTCAATGCGTTCCCGGCTCAATTTCCCGATACACCCACGCATTTGTCACTGTTCACGGCTTCGCCGCTCACAGCAACATGATGCACACATACAATAGAATTCAAGTGCAGAATTCTATTGTCATGAATTGAGCAAAGTGCGCTCATTTTGGCGCCTGCTGTCAAAGCAACCGCTTCGGTTGCTTGGGATTGTTCGTGCAAAGTGCGCACGAAAACACCTCGCGGAGGCACCTGTGAACCGCGCATTTATCTCAGAAGCGCGGTAACCTCAGTCTGGCCCGATTCCCAAGCTTCAGTCTGGCCCGATTCCCTGCTGACCCGGAAAACCGGCTCTTACAGAGATGCCGCCGGATACTCCCTGTAACGCCTGAAAAACTCCAGAAATCCATCCTCCACCGCCACCTGGTCCACCTGCTCTTCCTCCAGGTCGTAAAAATACTTTCCCGTTTTGATATCCACGGAAAGACTGTCCAGTGGAAAGCCCCTGTGCTGAATCCCGGAATGGGGTACGCCGGTAAGCAGGAAACTGTCGCTGGCCAGACTTTCGTCCATGGATTCATAGACATGCTCCCTATCCACCACCAGGCAGATGGCATTCCGGTACCTTGCTTTCAGACCACCGTATTTTTTCGCCAGGGAGCCGTAGTATTCCAACATTTCCTGATCCGTAAGATACCTGCCGCCTACTGTCCGCACATGGACACCGGGCTGAAGTTCCTCCGGCAGCCCCTCAAAATACAGTCCGGAATCACAGGAAAATACGGGGATGCCGTAAAATTTATGGTACGCCAGGGCCTTTTGTCTCGCATTCTCCAGGGGAGTACGGCCGTCCTCCGGCACCTGGGGCGCTTCTTTTTCCATATCTTTCAGACCGGCAATTTCAAAATCCAGACCAGCCAGCCTGCGCCTCATAGCCTCCAGTTTCGCAGGGTTACCTGTCCCGTACACCAGTTTCATGGGTGCTTCCTCCTCTTTTTGTCAAATGTATTTTGGTTCTTTCCATTGTCTGCCGGTTGTTTACAGCCTGTTTCGCAGCGTCCCCGGAACCGTACCGCAGTATATTACACCTGTATTTTCCTGGCAATCCCCCAGAGACCCACATGAAAAAGGGATGCGAATCCCAATTATAACCTGGCTGATCCGCACCCCTCATCCTTTCCTTAAAAATCAAGAAAATAGAAACATCTTATTGATTAAACGATACCTGTATAACCGGAACTTCCCTGTACATTATATCCGCCGGCAGCGGTATAGCCGTTGGCGGCATTTGCCTGCGTGGTCATATAGTAATCCACAAGCGAAGCATTGCCGGCAACAGAAGAACCGTAATCCTTGAAAAACTTCTGCACCTGGGACATGTCGGACTTTTTGAAGGTACCCTCATCGACTGTCATCCTGCCCTTCCCGTCCACGCTGATTCCAAACTGCTTCAACGGATCCGCATTCTGTGCCGTCTTCTGCCTGATGTATGACAGATTTGCGATGACGCCGGAATTTGTGCTTGACTCGGCCTTCTTCAGCATGCTGTTGTAATTGTTAACGAAGCTTTTCACTGTACCGAAAATTTTCGAAATGTCATATCCGGTGACACCGTCCTTATCCGTCACCTTCTTATATAAATCAGCGGATGCAAGCGCCTTGCCGTCCGCTTTTACCCCTGCCGCGCCGGTCGCCGTCTGTGTCTTGTCTGTCCCGCTGCCGGTACTGGTATTGTCAGTCTTATTTGTGGAGGACGTGGAGGCAGTGTTCGCAAACTGGACCCGGGACGCAAGCCTGGAACCGTAACTCATGATATCCCCGGATGAAAACATCTCCTGCACTTTGGATATGTCTGCTTCCTTCAGCTTTGCTTCGTTGAGGTCAAGCGTGCCCTTTGCATTGACTTTAATGCCGATTTCCGCAAGCCTGTCGGCATTCGCCGACGTGGCGCTCATCATATTTGTCACATAGGCTGTCTGGCTTACCAGGTTTGAACCCTTTGCCGCGGTCACAACCTTGTTATAATCCGTCACAAATGATTTCACGGCAGAGACTACCTTGTCCGCAGCGCTCTGTCCATTGTCCGTGTCGGTATAAGTATCCTCGCTCTGCAGTTTCGCAATCGAATTCTTCAGAGTGCCAAGCCCTGATGTCAGGTTGGAATTAGCTTCCTGTATGTCTTTGGAAACCTTGGGATTACGCTTTTCCTGCTCAAGCTTCTCCAGGATATTGTAAGAACTTCTGCCTGTGCCGCCGGACGATGTATTTGAAGACTGACCCGGGCCATAATAAGCTTTCATAAGCTTGCCGTAACTGCCGTTCTTGATACTGGCATAATCTGAAAGAAAATTCAGATTGCCCATTCCGCCGGATGAAAGGTTCTGGAACAGATAGGAATAATCCTGCCTTGAATCTACATTGATACGAACACCCATTGTCATCACTCCTTTGCATGAAAATATAAGCAATCAAATTCTATTCTTAAAATTATATTATATATCCTATATCGTCATAAATTTCCAGTTCATTAATATCAAATCAAATTTTTGTCAGCCTGATCCGCCGCAAAATAATCGTTTTTCATCAGGCGCCAGCACACGGAATCCGACAGCTTCCCACCATATCCGGCATGGGCTTTCTCCAGTGTTAATTCATACTCAAACCCGCATTTTTCAATGACGCGCTTCGAGCGCAGATTGTCCGGGGAGTGAAATACAGACAGCATATCGATTTCCTTCAGTTCTTCAAAAGCATACCGTATCACAGCCCTCACCGCTTCCGTCATATAGCCATGTCCCCAGTAATCGGCAGACAACGCATAACTGAGATACCTGGCCACATATTTTCCCCGATCTTCATCCGGATACATTCGCAGCTGTCCGATTACCTTTCCGGTTTTACGCAGAGTCACTGCCCATATATCGCCGCTTTCCATATAGCGCTTCAACATTTCCACCGAAGCGCTTCGGTCAGAATGCGGCGCCCATCCCGCCATGGCTCCTACCTCCAGCTTACATGCATACTCATACAGATCCTCCGCATCCTCCGTCTGCCAGGCACGCAGAATCAGCCTCTCCGTTTCCAGCCTATCATACAGCATCTGTCCCTCTCCTTCCTGACCCGGCCATACCGGATTTGAACTTTTACCGGAATGGACATGATTTCGTCGTTAAGCCCCTAAACCTGCCACAGTGTTCCTTCATCTGATTTCCGCCGCAGTGCTCTCTTATTCAGTTTCAGAACTCTCCCTGTCTCACATCTGTCCCCGGATAAAATCTATAGAGTATTCCCTTGCGGCTGCGCTGTCCGCCCCGTCGTAGCCATGTCCCGCGCCGGGAATAACCGTAAGCCGCACGTCCCTGTAAACGGACAGGGCCTTCTCGGAATACCCGATGGGCACCACGGCATCCTGGTCCCCATGAATCATAAGGACGGGTCCCCCATAAGCCGGAATGGTTCCGTATACGTCAATCTCCCTGGCCTCCCGGTCAAAATCTTCCCCAAGGCGCAGACCGAATACCTCCCTCTCCCCGGCCTCGTACCTTCTTCTGGCGTCATCCGGAACCCCGAAAGCCGGATACCACAATACCATGGCCCTGATGTCCCCCGGATGCCGGGCCGCTGTCAATGCCGAAACCAGTCCGCCCATGCTCTCCCCCTGAAGGAAAATCCGTTCCGGATCCACATAGTCCAGTTCTTTCACCCAGTCGATAACCGTCTCAAGATCCCCGCATTCCGTCTCCACCGTCATCTCTTTAAACTTACCGTCGCTCAGGGATTCCGGCCCGCCTCCACAGAAGTCAAAGAACAGACAGCAGATGCCCGCCTTTGCGAAACCGTCCCCATGGTGCATCAGCTCCCTGAAATTACTGCCGAAGCCATGGCAGAAAATCACAACGGGAAGCCGCTGTCCTGTCCTTTCCGGCAGATAGATCATGCCCCGGATCTTCTTTCCGTCCTTCTTTACAAATGTCATTTCTTCTGTGGTTTTTGCCATAGCTGTCATGTGTGTACCCCCTGTTTGTACAGAAAAAATCCCCATACACTGCCTCCGCCCGCCGCTATATTTATCGGCCATGCTGAAACATTACCTGCCAGAACCAGTGTCGCGACGACGCCTGTCTGCAGGAATCGTGTTTTCATCCGCATAATGTCCCTATTGTGTCCTTCCCTTACCAAGCGCCTAATCCGGGCAAAGCGGTACCGATATTTCACCAATGTGCCGGATTTCATTGCGAACGGCCTGACCCGGACTCTGCCTCAAACCCCCGGCATTCCGTCTTCAGCCGCCGCATGGCCCGGAACATTTTGCCCATGTCCACAGGCTTCGCCAGGTGCTCGTTCATCCCGGCGTCCTTTGCCATGGCGATATCCTCCTCAAAGGCGTTGGCGGACAGGGCTATGATGGGCACCTGCCCCGCATCCGCCCTGTCCAGGCCGCGGATCATGCGGGCCGCCTCAAAGCCGCTCATCACCGGCATCATCAGATCCATGAGGATACAGTCGAAAGCCCCCGGCTCCGATGCTCTGAAGGTATCCACCGCCGCCTTTCCGTCATTCGCAGTGACTGCCTCCGCACCCGCCTGCTCCAGCATGAATTTCACAATCTCACAGTTGACCTCATTATCTTCCACCAGAAGAACCCGCATTCCTGAGATGTCGGCCCGCGCGCTCCCTTCCGCATCCGCAGACACGGTGTTCTCCCTTGTGTCAATCCGGATCGGCAGCGTGACCCGGAACAGGCTCCCCTGCCCGATGTGGCTCTCAACCTCAATGGTACCTCCCATCTGATCTGCCAGCTTTTTAGCAATGGACAGACCCAGGCCCACACCGTTGTACTGCGTCCTTGCCCCCTGATTTTCCTGGGTAAAAGGCTCGAAAATATGTTTCTGGAAGTCCTCCCCGATACCGATCCCTGTATCTTTTATTACAATTCTGTATTCCGCCAGGCCTTCCCCGCAGGAAAGTTCCTTTGCCTGAATAAATACAAAACCGCCCGGCAGGTTATACTTGATCCCATTGTCAATAATATTCGTGAGAATCTGCCTCACATACAGCGGATTTCCCAAAAGCCTGCTGTGGCGCAGCTCCACTGCCTCCAGTTCCAGACGGATGCCGGATGCTTCCGCATGGGGAGTCATAATCGTAATGCAGTCCTCCAGTGTATCGGCGAGGTCAAAGCCCTCCTCCACCGCGGCAGGCAGACCGCTCTCCAGCTTGCTGACCTGAAGGACATCGTTCACCAGGGACAGCAGATGCTCTGTGGATACTCGGATCTTCTCCCTGCAGTCCTTCTGCCTTTCCGAATTCTCCGGGATCCGTTCCATGATGGTTAGCATGCCCATGATCCCGTTGATGGGCGTGCGCAGATCATGGGACATATGGGAGAGGAATTCGCTCTTGGCCGAATTAGCCCGCCGCACCTTCTCCAACAGCTCCATGATGTCCTGCTCCTGCTTTTTCCGGGTCAGCATGATTTCCGTGATATCCTGATGGTATCCGTTGAGGCAGGCCCCGGGGTTCTTGAATTTTTTATCCGGAACGCCCCCGCAGCGGACATAAATTTTCCCAAGTACAGGATGGTTCCACGGATACACCACTTCGGAGCGCCCGCATTCCAGCATCTCCTTCACCGCCCCCTGCACCATTTCCACATAGTCAGGATCGATGTGTGAAAACCAGTGCCGGTAGCAGGCCTCCGGCCCCATATCCTCCTCCACCCCCAGAAGCATCCGCATGGTTCTGTCCGCATACATCCGGGGTTCGCAGCCCTCCTCCAGTTCTATGGTCCAGATACCGGTCCTGGCACCCTCCAGGATGTCTTCCAGACTCTGCCTTGCCTCCGATTTGTACTTTTCCTCCTGCTCCACCACTGCGTTTACATCCCGGAACGCAAAAATCGCACACTGTTCTTCCTCGTCCTTCCCCGTGATGGAAAAGTGGATTTCCATATTTTTCAGCCCCGCCGGATTGTCCTTCACCTGGTACCGGACATAAAATTTCTTTTTTGTCTTCAGCTGTGCCAGGATATATTCTTTTTTCGTCACCATGCGGAGCCGTTCCCGGTCCCGGGGGAGCACATACCGGGAAATATACTTCCCCATGGCGTCCCGGTACCCTTCCGCAAAGCTTACAGGCGGGTTTTCCCCGGGAAATTTGTTTTCCCGGTAAACCACACACGCATCCGTGGAAAAATCCGCCTGATAGATGCCCAGATAGTCCACATTGAGAGCGTATAAGACGTTATAACTGCGTTTTTCAAGCTCCCTGACCAGGTTGCGCCGCCGCAGGGAGGAAACGATGAAATATGCCGCGGTCTGGAGCATGTTGGAGGTATATTCCAGGGATTTGACCGGCGGGTTATCCACTCCGTAAAAGCCTATAATCCTGCCCTCGTCATACAGCGGGACCACCACCAGGGAATGGATGTCCTGCTGCTTCAAATTCTCATACTGAAGCGGGTCGCTGACCCTGATATCCTCCAGGTCGTTGATGACAATATGCCTGCCGATGCTGAAATTCCGGTACCAGCTCGCACAGACCTCCGGAGGTACATTCTGAAGGTTCTCCTTCTCCGGCCGAACCCCGGGAGCCACCCACTCGTAGGTATTGTCGTCGCCTCCGGATGGATTCTTCTCAAAAATATAGGTCCGTTCCCCGGCCAGGGCCTTACCCAGGTAAGCCAACAGCACTTCCAGGGACCTGTCCGGAGTCCTCTCCAACAGGGCCACCCGGAGTCCTTCATTGATGATGGCTTCCAGGTTCTGGACGCTCTGTACCATGTTCCGCTGCTGCTCCTGGCTGCTTACGTCCAGTGCCATTTCGAGACGGTACTGTCTCCCGTTCTCTGTCAGGAGCGTACTCCGGAGCAGAAAATGTCTGTCCAGGTACTGGTTAAAATACTGCTGTTGCTCGAAAGCGCCCGCTTTGGATGAAGTTCTGCAGCAGAATGCACAGGGGGAGACGCTGTTGCGGAGAATCCGGTGGCACGGCAGTCCCCTCACTTCCTCCAGGGAGCCGATGCCAAAGGCCTCCAACGCCTTTTTATTCATGTAAACCAGTTCGTGGTTCTCTATATCCGCAACGTATACGATTTCGTTGATATTCTCAAAAAAACCCCATCTATCACCCATTCGGCTGCCCTCCGTCTTATAGGCAAAAACTTAAAGCCTGACTCTGTACCCGTTCGATGCCAACACTTTTTTACGCTCGATAATATTTTCCATATACCAGAATGCATATTCATAGAATCAGCTTTTTAAAACAGCAGAGAGATACGTTTACAAGTATAACATAGTCCGGCCAAAAAGTCTACTTTTCGGAGAATATGAGCTCTTCCCCGCTCCTATCCGCCATTTCCATATAAGGCGCGCAATCCTTCAGGGAATCCGGCAGCGCCTTCCCTTCCACAAAATACAGTTCATGCAGCGCCCTGGTGCATCCCAGGTATACCTTACGCCGGAAGTGGGGATTCCTTTCATTGGCCTCAATACAGCCAAACAGGACAACCGCGTCAAATTCCAGTCCTTTGGCAAGGAACAGGGGAAGGATTACCAGTCTGTCCCGCATCTCATCCTCCGGCGAGATGATCAGCTGCGCCTCTTTCTCCTTCTCTTTCTCCAGGAAAGATTTTACCGCCAGGGCTTCCTCATCGCTGTTCACAATGACCGCCACGGAGCGGTACTGCTCCAGACGCTCCAATATAGGCGCAAGGCAGGAAAACCTGTCCCGGCTTACCACGTATTGCGGTTTCCGCACCGCACGCTTAAAATAGGAGTACGATTCCGTAACCGGCTGTCCCTCCTGCTCAATCAGCCGGAAAGCCAGGGCGTTAATGTCACTGGAGGAACGGTAACATTTCCGCAGCCGGATCTGAATCAGCCCCTCGCCGAAAAT
>CAJTSY010000049.1:0-11475 GCA_910578995.1 uncultured Acetatifactor sp. | reverse complement strand
TGGAGGAACGGTAACATTTCCGCAGCCGGATCTGAATCAGCCCCTCGCCGAAAATGCTTTCATAGTCTGTATATTGCTGAATTGTCGTCACCGAATTGACGGTCTGATAAATATCCCCCAGCAGGGTGAAGGTGCTTCGGGGAAACAGGCGCTTCATGATGTAGAGCTGCGGCAGGCTGTAATCCTGGGATTCATCGATAACGGTGTGGTAAATATCAGGGAACGGGGCAACCTTCCCCATCAATACCTTGATCAGAAGGTAGAGAATGGCGTCCTCATATAGAAGCCGTCCCCGTTCCAGGGAGCAGGACAGCCTGAGCGCCTCATCATCTGCCCGGACTGTCTCCTGGCTGCACCGCGCTGCTCCCTCGTCTCCCTGCCTTGCCTTCCTGTCTTCCCGGCCTGCCTTCCCGTCCCCCTGGCCTGTCTTCTCGTCTCCCCGGCCTGCCCGGCTCAGGTAATTTGTGAAAACCTCTAGCATCTGCTTCCCGGGCTCCAGCTTGTTCATACGTTTGATTTCTTCCAGGGCTGACTGTATATATTCGTTCATCATCTTTTTATAGAGAAGCCTGGCCTCCTGCACCGACAGGACATCCTCCCGATTTTCCAGGATTTCGTCGCATATTTCCTCTTTATGCAGGACGAAGAAGTCTTCGATGGATTTTCTGACCAGAAACTTCAGCCGCTCATAGCGGGACTGGAAGTCCTGAAAATGCTCCGCATTCAGCTTGGCCAGTATCAAGTCCGGAGATACGAGCGTCTCTTTAGGAGACACCTGTGTTTCCTCCGGTGATGCCGCAATCTCTCCCCGATATCGGATTTCGGGTATCCGGAAAGGAAATGACGCAAAATAATCAATGCAGTATTGCAGTAGCCCTGCCGAATATTTGATCTTCATCCACTTGATCCGCTCTTCCGAAAAGCCGCTTTCCATCGCCTTGAGCTGACTGTAATAATCCTCGATTTCCATGCCTCTCTCCATGGATGCCTCCAACAAATCGGCAAATACCCTGGTCTGGGCAGGCTTCTCCCCCAGATCAGGAAGTATGGTGGAAATATAGGAGGCAAAAATACTGTTATTCGATAAAATCAAAATATTTTCGGACTTTATGGTATCCCTGTTGCAGTAAAGTACATAGGCCAGGCGGTGAAGGCCGATACTGGTCTTTCCGCTGCCCGCCAGGCCGTAAATCAGGCAGGATCGCTTTGTGTCGCATCGGATTGCCTGGTTCTGCTCCTTCTGGATGCTGCCGATGATGACCTTCAGGCTGTGGTCAGCGTGCTTCGACAGAACTTCCCCCAAAATATCGTCGTACATGGAGGAATCCGTGTCGTACATGGAAAGGAAATGTCCGTCTTCTATTTTGTACTGCCGTTTTCCTGTAATCTCTACTTCATTTCTGTAATCACGGACCTGGTACCAGGCCGGGCCGACATCAAACTGATAGAACATGGACGAGATGGGCGCCCGCCAGTCAACCACTACGATATCCTGGGACTCCTCCTTCACAAGGCTGTAGATGCCAATATAAACGCTGTCTGCTTCCCCCGTCAGGCTGTCCTCGAAATCCACACGGCCGAAATAGGGGGATTTCTCCATTTTCGTGAGCCTCTGTATCTCCAACGAATTCCACTCAACCTGTTTCTCCGCCAGATTCACTATGGCTTCCTGAGTATTGAAAAATACCACATCGTCAAAATCGCGGATCAGGTGCCGGTTGTCCTCCCACATCTCCTTTCGCTCCTGCCTTACCCGCTCCCGCAGCAGTGGGCTGTCCTCGTACAGCTTTTCCAGTTTGCTCCGGATGATCCCCTCCACCTGGTTGAAGTATTCCATCTCGTTCTGAAAATCCTTTCTTTCCATACCCATGCTCCCTTCTCTATATTCTGTTTTGTCTGGAATGACACGGAAATATCTTGAAAATTTACGGCTTCTCCCCGGAATTGTTATTCAGGAATTATTCATTTATAGTCATGTGTGATAACGAAGCCACTCTCGTGACAGTAACTTTGAGACGGCCGGCTGGCGTTTTGCCATTTGCAACATGAAACTTTAGGCGGCCTGAGTATCTCTGCTTATTTTGTTACATCATGTTATTGTAAACGGAGAAACCATGAACAGTAAAATGATTTCAGCTACGATTATAATTCATTGGAAAACCAAATTACAAGACTTGTAATTCCATTCATTTTTTGATATAATATATACAGAAAACAGAGAGATTCTTCATCTGCGAAGAGCCGGAACATAGCTTCCGGCTCTTCGGCATCTAAGATTTCATAAAATCGCTGAATTCCTTCAATTCCTTTTTCCGTCCCTCGGAAAGGGCATTGAACTCCACACCGGCAACCGCGCCTTCCAGGGCATACAGATGTACCAGACAGACCCGTGGATAGGCCTCCTTCAACTTCAGGAAGGCCTGTTCCGCTCCGGCATCAATCAGCTTCTCCGCGGAATCAATACCCACGGATGCCAGTTTATTAGCCATCTCTTTCCCGATATTTCTCATGGATGTCAGTTCTGCCATTTTTCTGTCTCTCCTTACAGTTCCCTTTAGTCAGTCCGGCGCATTATTCTCCGCCCTCTCGCCTGCGCAATCGGAAATCAGCCTTCAAACTCCTCTATACTCTCTGAATGCGCCGCCAGTTTAAGCCAGTTCCGCAAAGTTTCCAGATCCTTCTGCTCCCGAACGCGCTTCTCCAGTTTCTCTGAAATTGCGCCGACTTCTTCCAACAATTCCATAATATCCTCTGCCTTTCCTTCTACCTTTCCTTCTGCCTTTCCTTCTACCTTTCCTTCTGCCTTTCCCTCGATTCTTCCTTCCTCCCTAACGCGCTTCTCTATCTCATACCATTTCATATACGCCAGCCCCACTTTCCTGTCTGCTTTTACTTTCGTCACCATTTCATGTAATCTCGCCAGGCCCTCAGACTTCGCATTCTCTACTGTGGAATTCTCCATATACTGTCCAAGCTGCCGCAGCCTTTCCGGAGGATTCCCTTCCGTTCCTTTTGTATACAGGAATATCGTCCTGGCTCCGTCCTCATAGGGCAGATCCGGTTCTTCCACACAGCCGTTTTTTATGGTATAGACCATCCGGTTCCGTCCAAACGGATCATAGGTTGTAATAAATATCACAACCACATTCCGCAATGCATTATAATCTTCTCCCGCCGCCAGATTCCCCGTGTCTATCTTTGCGTGATAGAATCTTACCCTTCTGGGCAGCGCCGCCACGTCCCCGCTTTCGCTGTTCTTGTCCGGCTCCATGTCGAAAAGCTCCCCGTCCTCCTCGTCCATGTATACATCCAGGCGTACACCGTGGCTTTCCGGCTCTTCCCCATACCAGACTTTCTGGGGTACCACCGTCAAATGCCGTATCTTACGCTGTAAGATACACTCCAAGATGCTTGATTACAGGGTTCGCGAAGCGGTTCCTGTAATATAACGGGACGCTTCCTCGCCGTAGGTTTTGTGGGCTGTCAGGCTGTGCGCCAGAAAGTCGTCCACCAGGTTCATGTCTTCCAGTCTCTTCATAATGCCTCCTGTTCCTGGCAGGAGACAATATGCGGCTATGCAATAAACTCCTGCCTTGCAATTATAATTAGGGTGTCAAAGCATAGAGTTTCCAAGTGAGATTTAGATGGATAGAATTTCATGTCACTGTGTCCAAGAAAAATATGCTTTATAAATACAGCATAACACAATTCCCGGTATTGTCAAGAATTTTTCAAGACAAATTAGGCGACAATTTAGGAGAACCTTTTTCAATCCCCTAAGACATTGAAAAACAGATGAACACTGTAACACAGTCCTACTCCTTTCCCTTGTTCAGGCAGAAACTCCCCACTTCCAGCACCGTTCTCTGGGCCGCCAGGATTTCCTCCTCCGTCCCCTGCCAGCGCTCCAGATCTTCGCTGACCAGGTACATTATCCTGTCTGCCAGATTGAGAAAAAATCGCTCCACCACCGCGCCCGAGGCCCCCGCCAACGCCGCCGTCAGCGTAGCATTTTCCAGATTCCGCAAAATAGTCTGGATTTCAAAATTACCCAGCTGCGCACACTCTTCTATCAAATTTGTCGCTTTCGAATACAGTTCCTTCTTCCTGAATTTCTGAATCAGTTCCTGTCTGGTATACTTTAAAATTTCACTCATCTTTCCGCTTTTCTCCCTATACTCCATACCGATGTAGGAAGCTATGATTTCCTGCTGCACCTCCACGGATTTCCCGGCAAAAATCGCCTTCAGCACCGCCGTAACCATGCGTCCTTCCCTCTGCTCCTCCTCCGGCAGGGCAGCGGCATAATTTTCCAACAGACCGAACGTGAACTCCACTTCCGCCTGCCTCATAAAAGAATTCATAATATAAGGAACCGCAAAACGCAAAAAACTGCTGCCGCCCTTCAGCCCTACAACCGCCTCCTCCATGGCAAGCAGCCCCTTCTCCCTGCTGATTTCTGCACATCGGAGCAAATCTTCCCCCACCGCAATAAGTCGGAACCGCCGTTCGTTATATACGCCCATCCGATCCACCTGCGCCAGACGCCTTCCTGCCAGTTCGTCCATGCTGCAGTCGAAAAAATCCGCCATGGCCCACAGCATTTCCACACTTGGTATCGCCTGGTTCCTCTCCCATTTGGACACCGCCGCAGGACTGACGCACAGCTGTGCCGCCAGCTGCTCCTGGGTCATCCGCTTTGCCATGCGCAAGGAGTAAAGCTTTCCTCCCATGGCTATTCCGTGAAAAATATTTTTGTCCATACCTGCTTAACCTCCTCCATAGTGCCTTTTCCTCTTTCCGGCTTTCTTCTGCCATCTTTTCTCTCTTCCTGATTTCCCGGCTATTCAGACAGTTTGCGAATCGATTACACACTTCCATCTTAACTCATTCAGCCCCAAAAAACAAAGGAGGAATCCGCCACTTTTTCAACTACAGGTGTTGCCGTCAACAGTAAGGAAATGTCCAATGTATTGCCCCCGGACAAGACAGCCTTCTCCCTGCCCTGCGACTTCAGAAACAAGGAACGGCAGGATACCTTAACATGCAGGCAGCAGCAAATCGCAGCTAAAATATAAGCATTGCTTAATATTACATAATTATGCGTTCATTGAACTTAAGTATAAATTAACATATAATATAAGCATAACTTAATTGGAGGTGCTCTATGAACTACACAATCATAGGTGAACAGATACAGAAATACAGAAAAACGGCAGGACTGACCCAGAAAGAGCTGGGCGAAGCCCTGGGAATCAGCAGCTCAGCCGTCTCCCAGTGGGAAACCGGAGGCACGCCGGATATATCCCTGCTGCCCGCCATAGCGGACAGGCTGGGCATATCCATCAATACCCTGTTTGGGCGGGAAGATATCACCCCGGAAAATATGCATGAGACCCTGCCCCGCTATGTAGCCTCGCTGCCGGAGACAAAACGGCTGAAAGAAATATGCCGCCTCGTGTGGGCAGCGGCAAAATCGGAAGGCGTGGGCTCCAACGTCCTCTCCGATCATGTATACCAGAAATACAATATAAGTCTTTCTTCAGAGGAGGGAATCGTGCTTGGCATCGATTCTGATGAGTTGTCGGCGCTCTCCGTTTTTCCGGAACCGAAAAGCGGATACCATGCTTTATTCGCCTCTGACGACGCTTACAGGCAGCTGTTCCTGGCACTTTCGAAGCCCCTCGCAATCGAACTGCTGAAACTTCTGTATCAGCAGACCAAACCCTGTACGGCGGAGGTTCTGGCGGCACGTCTGGAAACCGAAACCGGGGAAATCCTGCCGCTGCTCTCGGAATTTGCCGGACTTCAGCTTGTGCGGGAACTGGAACTGGAAACAGAACGCGGGGATACAAAGGTATACAGCACGGAAAGATACGGCGCACTTATCCCCTTTCTCCATGCCGCCCGTCTGATGATGGAGAGTTCCAACGGCCATTCCGTAATTGTCAATAAGAGAAAAACGCCGCTCCTGCGGAAACCGGAAACGGCACTTTGATTCCAACACTTCTATTGCCGGAAACGAATGTGCTCACGCACATTATAACAAACGGCTTTAGAATCTTTATTTTGACATATTATGCCTATTGTCGTTGCTGTGATGGTTTTCGGGCAAAGTAAGAATAGTAATGACATTTACTATAAAAAAGGAGAAGGATATGCTCAGGTATATAAAAAGACAATATTTGTTGGTGCTGACGGCATTGGGCATCAGTATAGTAAGCAGCATTATCGGACCGGTTTCGGCCCTTTTGGAGAAAAACATAATCGACGCCATCGTACAGGGGAACATGAAAGACTTTCAGGCGGCACTATGGTATACGGCCCTGGTGGTTCTGGCTGCAGGGGGCATCTATTATGCCAATACCTTAACGGAAAGCAGGTTCAAAAACAGATTTATGATGGACATGCGCAATGATCTTTATGACGGAATCATGCGGAAGGGAATTGCAGCTTTTCAGGAACAGGATACGGCGGACTACATTTCCATGATAAACAATGACGCAGATACCGTAAGCACTAATTTTTCGAACCCTGTCTGGAGACTGATTTCTATAGGGATCACCGCTGTCCTGTCCCTGGCTGTTATGCTGATGTACAGCCCTTTTCTGACCGGTACCGCAGTCCTGTGCTCCCTTTTTTCCTTTTTGGTTCCGAAGATCATTACAAAATATATCAGAAAAAGTCTGACAGAAAAGGCCATATGTGAGTCCGCCCTGGCTGTTCAGCTGAAAGAATCCCTGAACGGACATGATGTGGTATCTGCCTATGGCATTCTGCCCAGGATACGTGTCCGGTTCCTGGAAGCAAATAAAAAGCTGGCCGACACGCTTTACAGATTTTCCTTATTCTTATCACTGCTGCAGAATTCTTCCTCTATTATAGGCAAGGCAGTCAAGGTGGTTACCTTCCTGGTCGCAGGCGGGATGGCGGTCAGGGGACAGATCAGCGTCGGCACTGTCCTTTTGTTTGAGTCGCTTTACGGATTTTTCAGCGGCGGAATCATGACGTTTTCTCAGTGTGTCCCATTGCTTGCGGGGTGTGGGCCGGTCATTGACAGGCTGATGAATGTGATAGACGGCAGGGATGACACCCTGCAGGGGAGTACTGCTCCTACATTTTCCACAGAAATTCGGATAAAGGACTTATATTTCCGGTATGTGGAAGCGTTCCCGGTTTTGACAGGCCTTCAGCTTACAATACATAAGGGGGAAAAGCTTGCACTGACAGGAGCCAGCGGCTGCGGCAAATCAACCCTTGTGAAACTGTTAAGCGGAAACTACAGTGGTTACCAGGGAGAAATCTGCTATGACGGCGTGGAATTAAGATATCTGGACATGAATAAATTACGTAAAATGATTGCAGTTATACACCAGAAAACATTTCTTTTCAATGACACAATACGCTATAACATATGCCTGGGTGAAGTCTTTTCGGAAGATGCGCTTGACAACGCCATGAAGCTGAGCGGTGTTGACAAATTTCTCCCCCACATTACAGACGGAGTGGACGGACAATGCGGTGAAGACGGCGCCAACCTGTCCGGAGGGCAAAAGCAGAGAATCGCGCTGGCCAGAGCCCTGATCAGGGGAATCGATTTTCTGATTCTGGACGAAGGCGTCTCCGCAATCGATGCCAGGACGGCCAATGAAATCGAACAGGAATTGCTGGATATGGAAAACCTGACGCTCCTGACCATAACCCACCGAATCAGGGACGGGCTGCTTGAACGCTATGACAGGGTTTTATACATGGATGAGGGCAGAATTGTTGAGCGGATCTCCTCCTGACCGCTCTTTCTTTCAGTCCAATAAGTACCCCGCCTCATAAGAACATTCCAGGTAACCGGGATTCTGATAGTAGATATCCGTCTGAAAATCAGATATTTTATCGCTGATGAAGGAGGAAAAGATTTTCAATAATTCGTCAACTTCTTTTCCTTCTTCCGCACAGTCTTCAATCATCATACATTTCACTCCTGTTTAAAGTTAGACAATTAAGTGCCGATAATGTATGAAAACGAATCTGATGTGTAGGATACCGGAATTCCGCCAATACACGGGAAAGCAAACCTAATATTTCCTGCATCTCCTATTTTCCAAATCTGTATTTTCCTTTCCCACGTCCGGCAACCGGTTCAATGACTCCATGCGCTGCCATCTCCTTCAGAAGCTCTGATGCTCTGGACGGCCTGATATCAATCACTTCCATCACATCTGAACGTCCAAAAATCATCTGCCCCGGAAATGCCTCACGTAGTACCAGAATCTGGTTCGCTGTTTTCGGATGAAATATTTTTTCAATGTCCGGTTTTAAATCTCCAATGTCCGGTTTTAACGCTCCAATGTCCGGGTTTTCTCTTTTGAAAGCGCCGCTGATGTGCAATGTCCGGTTATGAAGCGGATGACGCTCATTCAGCATAAGATTTCTTAAAAACACCTCCAGAAACTCCGTCGTTTCATGGATACCATTTTTCAAATCGTTATAGTTTGCCCGGACAAGTGAATTTCGGAAATACCATGCATTCTCGGCAAAAATATCATTCGTCACGTCAAAGCCAAGAACACGCAGATATTTGATAAAAAACACCGCTGTCGTTCTGGTGTTGCCTTCTCTGAATACATGAATCTGCCACAGCCTCGAAACAAATATGGCAAGGTGATGGATAATCTCGTCCATTGAGAGATTTCGGTAGGAGAACTTTTTCTCTTCCGAAAAGTCATAGTCCAGTGTCGCACGCAGTTCCGTAGCACTGCCATAAAGGACGGTGGCCCCGTCAAGCACCCATTCCTTTTTCGTGATATTGTAATCCCGAATGCGCCCTGCATGGGAATAGATACCGGTGAACAGCTTTCTGTGAATGGACAGATATTCATTGGGCGTAAAGCTAAATGCTCTCTCGGAAAGAAGCGCCGCGATCCTGGCGGAAACCTTATCGGCTTCCTCGGTGCGGTCTTCCGCATCACGGGCAGGATGCTCCGCATAATAGGCCTGCAGAAGGGCATTTGCCTCTTCGAAAGATATCTCGCCCTCTATATTACGGACAGCAGTATGCATCAGATATTCGGATGTTTTCAGCCCGTCAACAGCCTGCAGGCCAATGGCCGTATGCCACGCATACCCTTTGTCCCGTTTCCCCGGCTCGGACTCTTTGATGTATTCTTTAAAAGGATCTTTGTTCATTTAACATCACCTCGTTTTGGTTCCTGAATCCAGAAAAACCTGCCTGCCATATTTTGCATCCATCTCCGCTGAATTTTCCGTCTTTCGCCTGTGAGCGCTCTGTATCATTTTCTTAAAAGCCGCTTCATCTTCCCTGTCTTAGGCATCCTGCCGCCGTTTTCACATTAGACTTGCCTCCCGCGCTTACACAGGTAATTCCGTTCTCACCGCATACTGTCTGAAAAAAGTCATAACCCGCGTTTGTATCCTCCACCACAACAGTTTCCGGTTTTTCCTTCCCGGAAAATGTCTCTGTGCTGTAAATATGGTACAGCTCGTTATAAGTCCGTTTCAGGTCATTGTATTTCCCGGAAACATGAATACCATAAATCTCATCCACCGAATACGGCAGATTGGGCAAATCCTCCCTGGTGATAATCACAAAATAATTGTCCGAAGCCCTCACCGCCTCCGCGAACTCCTGTGATTTCACAAATCTGCTTTCCTCATCCAGAAAAATAATCTGCCCGTGAAGATTGGGCAGCACCAGATTCCAGTCATTTCCGCCCAACGTCCTGCAGGGACGCTCACAGCGGACTTCCACGCCGGATCCCTCCCCCAGGGCTGCCGCCTGCTCCACAAGGGCGATCAGCCTTGTCTTCCCTGTAGCGCTATCGCCGCGGATAACCGTAATGTTCCTTCTTACATCAAGGTCATACCGGAGCTTGTTATTCTGTACAACAATATGATATTTTCCCTTCATCCGTCAGCGCTCCTTTATCTGAATGGCTTCTTCCAGGTATTCCCCGTAGCTGTGGACAGTCACTCCCGTATTGAGCATAACCGCCTCAAACGTCGGGACGGAGCTGAAATCCATCACATGATGCAGGTTGATGGTCAGGTCCGCCATTTTCCCCAACTCCACAATCCACTTCGCACAGTTATCCCCGCAGGAGGAGGCATTGAAAATCCTGCCGCTCCTTTCAAAAGCCATCAGGATCAGCGTCTTCACGCCGCCGGAAATCTCCTTTACAGAGATGGGGCCAAGCACCGGGCTCTGGATCAGGTGCACGCCCACTACATCCGATTTGTCAATATCCTTGATCATGGCAACAGTTAAAGGATCGGTAATCCACTCGTCTTCGTATTGATTGTCAAAATATGTGGGAGGATGGTAAACGGCATTCTCCACCTCTCCGAATATAATCTTCAGCATCCCCTGCCCTCCCTGCGGCATCTCTTTTTAAAGCGGAATCAAGATCTCATCAAAATGCACAGGCTTTCGTTGTCTGGCGCCCAAATAAAAAGTATCAGCTTTTTCCGATAATTACCAAACTTGAAATTGCCCTTATCTACAATTCCAGAATCAGTATAGCATACAGCAGGACAAATCCGCAACCCGACATTTCCCACAGGGTATTTTCAGGCATGACCTCAAAGCAATTCAGGAGCATCCAGGAACTTTCGTCTCAATTCTCCTGTCATCCGGCACATTGCCAATTCAAAACGACTGTGCTACTATAGAACTGCAGACAATAAAACCACCGCAAAAAGGGAAGGATGATTCATGAAACTGAAAATAGCCGTCTGTGACGACGATGACAATCAGAGGGAATTTCTGGCCGTAATAGCCGCCTCCTGGGCTGAAAGGACGCGGCATCTTGCGGAAATCAGGAAATATGCGGACGCAAAGTCATTTCTGTTCGATTATGACGGGGAAAAAGATTTCGACATTCTGCTCCTGGACGTGGAAATGCCGGGCATGAACGGCGTGGCACTGGCGAAAAAGATACGGCAGGAAAACAGAACGCTGCAAATCGTCTTTGTGACTGGATATTATGAATATTTCAGTGACGGCTTCGACGTGTCCGCTCTCCACTATCTGCTGAAGCCTGTGGACGGGGCAAAGCTTAATCCGGTACTGGACAGGGCGGCGAACAACCTTGCCTTCCGGCAGCGCTGTGTCCTGTTGGCGGACGGGGACGGCAGCAAGAAGGTTCCCTTGTCCGATATTATCTATATTGAGGCTGAAAATGTGCATATCGCCGTACACACGGTTCAGGGCGTCTGCCGGATGCGCATGGCTTTGAGCAGGTTTTCGGAGCAGTTGGACGAGACCTTTTTAAAGGTGCACCGTTCCTTTGTGGTGAATTTAAGCCAGATTAAGAAAATCACCCGCTCCGGCATCACCATGGCAGACGGAGACACCGTCCCCATGAGCAGGGGGATGTACGCAGAGGTTTATGCGGCCCTGGCAAAATACCTGTAATGACCGGAGACTGCAGAAATCACTGGTTTTTGGAAAAGCAATTT
>CAJTSY010000048.1:9578-27029 GCA_910578995.1 uncultured Acetatifactor sp. | reverse complement strand
AGGGCGCACTTCTATACATAGTCTAAAGACCATGTATCGTGCGTCCTGCGGAGCTTACCTCTGCCGCTGATAAAATCAGCAATCCGAGGTCTGCGTTCGCTTCGCTCCGACAAGGTGGCTACACCCCCTTGCGCCGCTAAAGCGGCTATCCCCTGTGTACCCGCCGCAAAGAGAAATCCGCTCTGCGGTTTTCCCTTTTCATCGGGTTTTATAGAAGCACTGACACACGGACTGTCTGCGGATGGTCTTTCTTTATCTTATAAGCAAAGGATGTGAGAACATGGAAAAATCTTTGGAACAGTTGAAGCAGGAATATGAAAAAACCACTGTCCTGCTGGAACGGGAAAAACGGAAAATGCAGCGTTTGAAAAACCGGCAGGCGTATCTGGAAAGCGGTTCCCGGAAACAGAGGACGCACCGGCTGATTACCCGTGGGGCAGCTATTGAGAGCATTGCACCACAGACAAAGGAGCTATCCGAAGCGGAATTTTATTCCCTCATGGAAAGCATTTTGAATCTGCCGCAGGCGGAGCATTTCATCCGGTCTGCCGTAGAAAACCACGCCCGTATTTCCGGGCAGGAGAAAGGCTTATCATTTTTCAATCGCACAGATAAAGCGTAGCGCCGGTCAGAGCGCCATTGCCAGCGCAGCCTACCGAGCCGGGGAGCGTCTTTACAGCAGCTACTATGGAGAAGTCAGCGATTACACCAAAAAGGGCGGCGTGATCGCTTCGGAAATCATGCTGCCGCCCCATGCGCCGGAAATATATCTTGACCGGGCGACCCTCTGGAATGCTGTGGAGAGCTGCGAGAAACATCCAAAAGCACAGCTTGCCTATTCCTTTGATATTGCCATGCAGAATGAATTGACGCTGGAAGAAAACATGGAACTGGCGAGGAAGTTCGTGCAGGAGCAGTTTGTGGCAAAAGGCATGATTGCCGATCTTGCTTTTCACAGCCCGGAGAAAGAGGACGGCGGTATCCCTAACCCGCATTTCCATGTGATGACAACCATGCGCCCTTTGAACCCGGATGGCACATGGGGACAAAAACAGCGGCGGGAATATCTTCTTGATGAAGATGGAAACCGAATCCGGGATAAAAACGGCGATTATATGTTTAACGCTGTCCATACAACAGACTGGCATGAGCCGGAAACGCTGGAACACTGGCGGGAGCAGTGGGCGGCTGCCGTTAATACAAAATTTGAGGAAAAAGGGCTGGATGTGCGTATCGACCACCGTTCCTATGTGCGGCAGGGGCTTGACCTGATACCTACTGTCCACGAGGGAGCTAATGTCCGGCAGATGGAAGCAAAGGGCATCCGCACCGAGAAAGGGGAACTGAACCGCTGGATTAAAGCCACCAACCGGCTCATGCAGGATGTGAGGAAGAAGATCAAAGCCCTGTTTGTCTGGATGGCAGAGGTAAAAGAAGAACTTTCCAAACCGCAGACACCGAGCCTTGCCGACCTGCTGATCGCTTATTACAACCAGCGCAACGCAGGGGCATGGAGCAATAAAGCCAGAACCGGAAACTTAAAGCAGTTTGCCGAAACCGTCAATTATCTGACGGAAAACAAGCTGCTCACATTAGAGGATTTGCAGGAGCGTCTTTCCTCTGTCAGTGAAGAATTTGAAGCATTAAGCGGCTCCATGAAAAAGAAATCTGCCAGGATAAAGGAATTGCAGGAATTGATACGGGAGGGCGAGAATTACCAGCGGCTAAAACCTGTTCATACGGAATTGAACAATATCAAGTTTAAGAAACAGAGGGAGAAATTTGAAACATCCCACGATGCGGAGTTACGGCTGTTTTATGCCGCCCGCCGTATTCTGAAAGAAAAACTGGACGGAAAACCCATTGCCCTGAAAGCATGGAAACAGGAATATGCACAGTTAAAAACAGAGTATGCCGAACTGTCTCCGCAGCACAAGCCACTCCGGGAGGAAGTCATACGGCTGCGGCAGGTGCAGAACGCCGTAGATACCGCACTGCGCCGGAGGGAGCAGCCACAGGAAGTACAGAGAAAGAAACATGAGATGGAGCTATGATATAACCGGCAGCTTTACCGCTGCCGGTATTTTTATGGAGGGAGCATTTGAATGTATTTGAAGCGGTGAAACAGTCTGTTACCACCCGGCAGGCTGCTTCATTCTATGGAATCCGGGTGGGGAGAAACGGCATGGTCTGCTGTCCATTCCACAATGACCGCACGCCCAGCATGAAAGTGGACAGCCGCTTTTACTGCTTCGGCTGCGGGGCTTCCGGGGATGTGGTCGACTTTGCCGCTTTGCTGCATGGATTGGGGAAACGGGAAGCTGCGGTCAGGCTTGCGAAGGACTTCGGCGTTTCCTATGAGAAACCCGGCAATGCACCGCCAGATAGGAAGCGTCACAACAGGTCACAGCCCCGACAAAAATCAGCGGAGCAGAGATTTCAGGAAACGGAACGGTATTGTTTCCGGGTGCTATGCGATTATCTGCGCCTGCTGGAGCATTGGAAAACAGCATACGCCCCACAGCCGCAGGATGCCATCTGGCATCCTCTTTTTGTGGAAGCGTTGCAGAGGATAAGCTACACAGAATACCTTTTGGATATTTTGTTATACGGAGAAATAGAAGAAAAAGCGGCATTGATCGCCGCACAGGGAAAGGAGGTGCTGCGGCTTGAACAGCGAATTTCAGAGCTTGCCGCCGGAAACGCAGGAAGTGGTCAAAAGGACGATGGACACAATGGAACCGGCGCAAACACCGGCAGAAATCCGGGAAACATTAGAGGGGACGCAGAAAGGCGGCGTGAAGAACAGCATCCGAAACTGCCTGACGGTGTTCCAGCGTGACCCTCTGTTTCGCGGGGCGCTGCGCCTGAACCTTTTGACGGAGCAGATTGACATTGTGAAGCCGCTAGGCTGGGAGCGCACCAGTACCACGCTGACCGACATGGACATGAACTACCTGCTTTTGTATCTGGAAGAAAACTACGGGCTTACCAGCGAGAAAAAGGTGCAGAGCGCCATCAAGATTGTTGCCAATGAAAACCGCTACCATCCAGTCAGGGATTACCTGAACAGCCTGCAATGGGACGGCACAGAGCGCATCCGTTACGCCCTGCATCACTTTCTGGGAGCCGATACGGACGAATACACCTATGAAGCCTTGAAACTGTTCCTGATGGGAGCCATCCGGCGGGTATTCAGACCGGGGAGCAAGTTTGAGGTCATGCTCTGTCTGGTTGGTGGTCAGGGAGCCGGGAAATCTACCTTTTTCCGGCTGCTGGCAGGCAGGGACGAATGGTTTTCAGACGATTTGAAGAAGCTGGACGATGAAAATGTGTACCGCAAGCTGCAAGGGCATTGGATTATCGAGATGTCGGAGATGATCGCCACAGCCAACGCCAAGAGTATTGAGGAAATCAAGTCATTCTTAAGCCGCCAGAAAGAAACCTACAAAGTGCCGTATGAGACACACCCGGCAGACCGGCTGCGGCAATGTGTATTCGGAGGGACGACCAACCGGCAGGACTTTTTACCCCGTGACCGCACCGGCAACCGGCGCTTTCTCCCCGTGACGGTGTACCCGGAACGGGCGGAGGTTCACATACTGGATGATGAAGCGGCGGCGAGGGCGTATATCGAACAGATGTGGGCGGAAGCCATGACGGTTTACCGCAGTGGGAAGTATAAGCTGTCATTCAGCATAGAAATGAACCGATACCTGAACGCCCACCAGCAGGACTTCATGCAGGAGGACACACAAGCTGGCATGATCTACGCCTATTTGGAGGACTACACCGGTGACAGGGTATGCTCCAAGCAGCTTTATGAGGAAGCGCTGGGGAACTTAAATTCCCCGGCAGACTGGGAGACACGGGCAATCTGCGAGATTATGAATACTGGCATTGCGGGCGGCATCATACAGGGCTGGGCAGCCTACAAAAGCCCGAAGCGGTATAAGAAATACGGTTCTCAAAAAGGCTGGGAGCGTGTCAACCAAGCCCCGCCGGAGGGGGACGGTTTTAAGGAAATCACGGAAGAAGAAGCCCGGCAAATGGAACTGCCATTCTGAAAAGCCGCCGGTTAACAGTTTGGTTGACGCTTCGGTTGACAGCCGGTTGACGGGGAAAAGCCTGATATTTGGGGCATTTCTCTCCTTTGTCAACCATGTCAACCAAGAAATCAAAGAAAAAGTAAAAAGTAATCATAGAGCACCTATGGATTGTTTTCAAAGTCTTTTCTGCCGGTTGACACGGTTCGGTTGACATGGAGACAGTCTGCGGCTGTACACCTGCCTGACATTCCCTTGTCGGGCATATTTCATTTATGGAGGTAACTGCCTATGGCAAAAAGCAAAAACGAGAGCAATAACAAAAACAGCGGCACCCTGCTTACCGAAAAAGACGGCACCCAGTATTTTGTCATGGGGAAAGTCCGTATCAAGGTATCGGAGCATTTCGCACAGGATGGGAAGCCGCTTGACAGCCTGCTGGAAGATGTGATCCAGCACGCTGCCGCCGCTTCCTGAAAAAATACGGAATAACGACTGTCAATCAGCCCACGCTTATGATATACTTGTACCAGCGAGTATTGTATAAGCGTGGGTTGTTTCTTTTAGAAGGAGGATTTTTAACCGTGAAACAACCATACAATACAACGATTTATAACACCGCACTTTATTTGAGATTGAGCCGTGACGATGAATTGCAGGGAGAAAGCGGCAGCATCCAGACCCAGCGCATGATGCTTAGGCAGTATGCCGCAGAGCATGGGCTGACCGTTGTAGACGAGTACATTGACGACGGATGGAGTGGGACAAATTTCGAGCGTCCAAGTTTCCAAAGGATGATTGATGACATCGAGGACGGGAAAATCAACTGCGTTGTCACAAAGGACTTATCCCGTCTGGGAAGAAACTATATCCTGACCGGTCAGTACACGGAAATCTATTTCCCCAGCAAGGGAGTACGCTACATTGCCATCAATGACAATGTGGACACCATCAACGGAGAAAGCGAGCTTGCACCGTTCTTAAACATCCTGAATGAAATGCACGCCCGACAGACCAGCAAAAAGGTCAAGGCTGCCATGCACACAAGATTTGCCAATGGCGCACACTATGGAGCCTATGCACCGCTGGGCTATGTAAAAGACCCGGACAAAAAAGGTCATCTTCTGATCGACCCGGAAACACGCTGGATTGTAGAAAAGATTTTTGACCTTGCCGTACACGGGAGGGGTGCCGCCAGCATTACACGGATTCTGGTGGAAGAAAAAGTACCTACCCCCGGCTGACTGAACTATGAAAGATATGGGACTTTCGCCAATATCTACGCCGGTGCGCCCGCAGAAAAAGCCTATGCGTGGACGATTGCACAGGTCAAGAGCATTTTGAAAGAGGAAACTTACATCGGTCACAGCGTTCACAACAAGCAGAGCAACATTTCATTCAAGAACAAGAAAAAAGTGCGGAAGCCGCAGGAAGAATGGTATCGTGTGGAAAATACCCACGAAGCCATCATTTCCGAAGAAGTGTTCCAAAAAGTTCAGGAGCTGATTGCAAGCAGACGCAGGAAACGCAGAAATGGTACAACACAGATTTTCGCAGGATTGATAAAATGTGCAGACTGCGGATGGTCTTTAGCCTATGGGGAAAACAAGCAGAATAAGAACCCATACGGGTACTACCATTGCAGCAAGAACGGACAGGGATTACGCCAGTGTTCCATGCACTATATCCGTTATGATGTACTGTATGCCTATGTGCTTGCAAGACTGCAATACTGGTCTATGTTGGCACAGAAAGACGAGGACAAGCTGCTGAAACGGCTGCTCAATGCCAGCGACAGAGAAAGAAACTCTGCGAAGAAAAAGCAGGCTGCGGAGCTGAAAAAGGCGGAAAAGCGTAAAGCCGAGGTTGACGGGCTGTTTGCTAAAATGTATGAGGACTGGTCTGCCGGACGCATAACCGAGTATAATTTCAATATGCTGTCCGAGAAGTACCAGAACGAGCAAAAGGAGCTTGAAACAAAAATAAGACAGCTTCACGAAATGATGGAAGCCGCCGTACAGACCGCAGCGGATGCTGAAAAGTGGATTGCCCTAATGAAACAGTATGTCAACCCTGTGGAGCTGACCGCCGAACTTCTGAACACTCTAATTGAAAAAATAACCGTCCACGAAGCTGTCAAGGGCGAGGACGGAAGTCGTGAGCAGGAAGTAGAAATCTACTACCGCTTCATCGGCAAAATCGACTGACCTTTCTTTTTTTACCCAACAATATCTTTAATTAAGGGAAACGGGCACCGCCTACCCTGACATCGAAATGCTTCCAAAACTGGCCGCCGAGCTCCACACCACCGTGGACGCCCTGCTTGGCTACAGAAGCGTAATAACGGATTATGACAAACGATACGATACGGAAGACTATTACTGGGGGCTTCTGCCGAACCGAATCTGCTACGACATCATGAAGCTCCTGCCCCCCATAAAACCCTACCGCGTGCTGGACATGGGCTGCGGCGAGGGAAAAGATGCCGTATTTCTGGCAAAATGCGGCTATGCTGTGACTGCCTTTGACTTATCCTCACAGGGCATCGAAAAGGCCAAACACCTCGCGGAGCACAACCATGTGGATGTGCGTTTTTTCAAGGCTGACCTATTTGACTACAATCCGGATTCCGAATACGATATCATTTTCAGCAGCGGCGTGCTCCATTTTATTCCGCAGCCCAGGCGAAGGGAGCTCTGCGATAATCTGAAGGCACATACAGCCGCAGGCGGCATCAACGCCATGAACGTATTTGTCCGCAAGCCCTTCATCACCCGTTCCTGGGACAATCCGGAGGACGAAAAACTGCGCCATCCCTGGTACTCGGGGGAACTGTTCGGCTATTATCACGACTGGCTGTTCCATACCTGCCGGGAAGAAGTCTTTGACTGCAGCAGCGGCGGCGTGCCGCACAAGCACTGTATGGATACGTTAATTGCACAGAAGACAGCGCCGGACTGCCGATAACATTTTAACAAACCGGGAGTTAAGTTTATAATTACAACAGACAGGAGAACCGCCATGCCAAATCAGCCATTCTGGGAACAAACCTATGCCGACACCGCCGTTTCCACCTTCACCAAAGAACCCACTGTGAATATAAAGGAATTTTACCCGATTTTTCCGCCCAATGCCTCCGTATTGGATGTTGGCTGCGGAGAAGGGAGGAATGCCGTCTTCCTGGCAAAACTGGGGCATTCCGTGGATGCCTTTGACCTGTCCGCCGCCGGAATCGCCAAGGCATGCGGCATCGCCCGCGCTTCCGGCGTCAAAGTCAATTTCTTCTGCTGTGCCCTGGAAAACTATGTCTTCGAAAAAGATTATGACATCATCCTTTCCCACGGCGTCCTTCACCTGCCGCCAAAGGAAGACAGAGATATCTTCATAGATAAAATGCGCAGCTCCACCAAAGTCGGAGGCTACAATGTAATCGGCATTTTCACCGACAGGCTGCCTGCCACGCCGGACAACGCCCCCTTTACCCACAGCCTTTTCAAAGTGGGAGAATTGCCGGAAAAATACAGGGACTGGGAACTCGTCCACCATCAGGAAGGAACCTTCTCCGATACCCACCCCGGCGGAATCCGACACGAACATGCCTACGAACGTATCATTGCAAGGAAAATACGGTAGCCGGCTTTCCGGTTCCCGGGAGGAACGCAATGGGATAACGACTTTTACATTTAAAACAGGTCATCCAGGCAGATTTCCTCCCCGCTGTGCACATACTGCAGCTGTTCCCCCATAAACTCCTTCATCACCTGAAAGGGAAGTTCCCCGGTACAGTGCCCTGTATAAAACCTGGTGTCCAGAGTCTTCAGTTCCCGGGCGGTTTCCCGTATCAGATTAAGCTCCGCTTCCCCGTAACCTGTTTTCCTGCTC
The DNA here is from genome assembly GCA_910578995.1 of uncultured Acetatifactor sp. GTDB lineage: Bacteria > Bacillota > Clostridia > Lachnospirales > Lachnospiraceae > Acetatifactor. The sequence continues at coordinate 19,101 of CAJTSY010000048.1, read as the reverse complement.
ATATGGAAGCCGCTGATCACCGCATCCGGCGCGTCCCCGAAAATCTCCCGGTATCTGTCCAGGATATTCAGGATCCCGTTGTGGGCGCAGCCGGAGACCAGAACCCTTTTTCCCTCTTGCTCCACTACCAGGTACTGTTCGTGAAGAAATTCGTCCTGTTCAAAGTTTTCCCCCGTCTTCCGCATCAGTTCGCGGTTTCCCTGGGGCCACAGCCTCCTCCCTGTCACATGGCCGAACAGGAAGAGCTCCTCATCGATACGCAGGTCCCCTTCCACCCATTCTATCCCCGGAAGGGACTTCGCTTCCCGTGAAATGCCGATGTATTTTTCCATCGCCGCATTCCTGTGATAATAGGCTTCCCCTGCCACGCGGTGCATCCAAATCCGCGCCTCCGGATTCAGCCGGGCAAAGGCCGCAAGTCCGCCCCCATGGTCATAATGGCCATGGCTTAACACCACCGTGTCCACCTGCTTTAAATCAATGCCCAGATGCTCCGCATTTGCGAGAAAGGCATCGGAAGCCCCGGTGTCTGCCAGAAGCTTATGATTTTTCGTCTCTATGTAAAAGCTAAGCCCATGCTCACACAGACAATCCGCCGTGCCCGGTGTGTTTTCAATTAAATTAATAACTCTCACTTTTTACCTCCTGCAAAACCCCTTTCAGCTCCCCCCAGTTCTCCACCATAAGCACGCCCTCCTGCCTGGTATAGGGCACATCGATTGCCCCCAGGTACCAGACCGGGTATATCCCTGCATTCCGCGCCCCCAGTACATCGCACTCATAGTCATCCCCCACATACCAGACCTCCTCCGCAGACAGCCCGGCCCGCTCCAGGGCCAGATCAAAAATCCGCCTGTTCGGCTTCCGGAAGAGATATTCACTGGTTGCCAGGATAAATTCAAACCTGTGCCCCGGAACCATGTCGTCAATCCTGTCCTTCAGGGCTTTCCCGCAAAACGCCAGGTTGCTCACCACCCCGGTCCGGATTCCCTGTTCCCGCAGGAAATCCAGGAAATCACCTATCCCCTCCGTGGCTCTGCGCCCGGGCGTGGCCCCGTCCCAGAACACCCTGTCCACTTCCTCCGGCGACAACGGCAGCTCAATCCCCTGGGACTCATAGAGATAAGATGTAAACATGCGGTTAGGCACCTCTACCTGAACCAAATGTCTTTTCTCTCTTTTTTTCCTGCCCAGAAATTCGTTGATCTCCTCCGCCGCTGCCTGCACCTCTTCCGCCGTGCGGTGATACTTATTGCGGACAGCGTATTCCAGAACAGCCGCCGTACCTTTCACGCCGTCAAACCTTCCCTGGTCTATTAAAGTCTGCCCGTAATCAAACAGAATCATCTTTGGCCTGTTCATCTTTTCGTTCTCCTTATTCAGTATCCTATGCCACTGCACCATTGCATTGTTCTTTGCATCATCTGTCCTGATTACATTTCGCCAAACGGCTTACCTGTCTGAACTTCCGTCTGCCGTGTCAGAGTTCCCGGGCAAAGCCACCGCAGCGCCGCCGGAACTCTGTGCAGAAGCGTTTCGGTCTATGCCTTCCCTTCCCTGCGCACAAATCCGCAGGATATGGCCTGTACGGGGCACACCTCCTTACATTTTCCGCAGCGGATACACTCCGGCCCGTTGCAGTCCCTGGTCACCTCCACAGCCATGGGGCAGACCTTTTCGCACTGCCCGCAGCCCACGCACCGGGAAGAATCCAGGTTCATCTGATAAAAGCTGAACCGGTTAAACAGGGAATAGAACGCACCCAAAGGGCAGAGGTAGCGGCAAAAGGGACGATGGATTACCACAGAAGCCAGAAGTACCGCCGCAAGCACCGCCAGTTTCCATTGAAACAATGCTCCTGCCACCTGCCTCAGCCCGGAATCCGCAAGCAAGAGGGGAATACCACCCTCCAAAGTTCCCGCAGGACAAATGTACTGGCAGAAATAAGGCGGCGTCACCCCGCTTTCCGTCACTGCAAAAGCCGGAAGCAGGATGACAAGCACTGCCAGAACGGCATATTTGATATATCTGGCCGGTTTATCGATTTTCCTGGGAACCTTCCACTTGGGAAGCGGAATTTTATGCAGCAGATCCTGCACCAGGCCAAAGGGGCACAGCAGGCCGCAGATCACCCGCCCGAGAACAATGCCGAAAAGCATCAGCATCCCCAGCACGTAAAAGGGAAAATGGTGCCTGATGCCTCCCAGAGCCGTCTGGAGTGCGCCGATGGGGCAGGCGCCCAGGGCTCCTGGACAGGAATAGCAGTTCAGCACCGGGACGCACACTGCCTTGCTTTTTCCCGTGAAAATCTTTCCCTTATGAAAGCCCGCCGCGTAGCCGTTAAACAGCACTGCCGCCGCAAGCTGAAACATCCGCTGCCTGGAAATCCGGGGGCCGGATGCGCCGCCTGATGCCGCTGCTTTCTCCCTGCCTCCGTTCTGTGGCGCTGTACTTCCGCCATTCATGCTCTCCGGTGCTGTACTCCCGCCATTCATCATGCTCTCCGGCGCTGTACTCCCGCCATTCATGTTCTCTGACGCTGTACTCCCTTCATTCATGTTCTCCGGCGCTATACTCTCAACATCCCGGTTTCCGGGCGCACTATCCTCAGGTTTACCGCCGATTTCCCGCCCCGCGCCCGCTTCTGTTCCGGACGCTGCAGCGGCTCCTCCCTTTACCCGATTCCGATGCATTCCAGGCATATCCGCACCGCCTTTCCCAATACTTCCGTCTGTTCCTGTTTCCACAACCCGATTCCCATCAAAATAAGGGCTGCGGCCAGTACGCTGAAGCGAACGATCCGATACTTCCGATTCCTGCTCCCCATCTTCCCTCCTGATACTATTACGGCAAAACAATGCCCGCCTTAAAAATTCCTCCCGCCACTGCTCCTGACACTGAACAGGCCGATGCCGTTCATTCTTTCCGTTTTCCCTTTTTCCTACCCGGTCATTATCATGCGCCATTCTTATTCCGCATCCGTATCAAGGCTGATCTCCGCCTTCTCCATATCCGTCAGAATATCGTTGATACACCGCAGATAATATTCCGCCAGGTTTTCCTTTCCGCCCACAATCGTCTCACCCACGATATTCCCCTCCGAATCGGCAAACAGCGTAGTGGGGGTATAGCGGAGCTCGCCGCTCAGTGTCAGCAGATCCCCGTCCCCCGACAGCAGCGTCGTTCCCTCAAATGCAGACTTTTCCATCACATACTCCACCAGTTCCTCATTGCCCGCGCCGTCCAGACACACCGTAATCAGCTGCACATTGTCCGGCAGCGCTTTTTCCAGTTCCGCCAGATCCGGCATTTCCGCAATGCAGGGGCCGCAGGTCAGCGCCCAGAAATTAATCACAGTCACATCCCTGTCCGCGAAATCATCCTGGGTAAACTCGCTTCCGTCCAGTGCCGCGGCCTGGAATTTGTTTAAGTTTGTGAACGTATATTCAGGCTCCTGACGAATGCTTCCTGCCGCGGCCTCCCCATTCTGCGCCTCAGATTCCCCGCTCGCTCCTGCCTGCGCCTGTCCTTCCTGCTGCGAACCGCTCCCAGGCACCTCCTCTCCGGTTCCCGGTTCCTGCTTACCGCCGCAGCCCGACACAGCTGCCATTACCGCTGCCACCATACACAGATATAAAAACTTTTTCATAAAGATACCTCCTATTCCAGTACCGTCTCTGCACTACAGTGCCCTGATAGGGGAATGAAATTTCATCTGCAAAGTGCGCAGCTGAAATTCATTCCGGGCACCTTCGTCCCGAGACTGTTATAAAATTTCCTATTGACATTTCTTAACTGGACTATTTTAGTTCCGCAGCCATCCGCTCCAGTACCTGTAACAGCCATGAATTTCCGGCCGCTAACAACTGCATCCGTAAATCCTCCGCGTACCGAACCGGCTTGCTGCTGATAAATAGCCCTGACCCGGATAAACCGGAGCCAATACTTTGCCGCCTTGTGCAGCATATCATTGCTAAGAACCGCATGCCTAAGACCAATACACCGCCCTATTCTCCGGCGGATGTCACTCCATACATGTCCCCAGCTCCGCCACCGCGTCCGTGACAAATTTATCCACTGTAATCTTCCATTCCTCCACCATCACCAGCCCTGTCCTCCTGGCCTGCTCCGCAAACCTGGCGATCCTCCTGAACCTCTCCTCCGGTCCGCCGTATCCCAGGACGATTCCCGCGTAATATATCGGCAGTGCGGCAGTCTTTACCCGGAACTGAACCTCCCTGTCCCCTTCTGTCAGAAAGACAGCATCCTCAAACAGATTTTCATACTGTCTGAACAGCTCCTCCCTCATCCAGGTATCCCCTGCATCCAGGGGACCTCCGAAGATATTCAGCTCCCCGCCCGCCTTTTCCATTTCATCATGAATTAGGTCAATATATTGCAAAATCAGCGGCCCTGCCTGCTTGTAATATCCCTTCAGGAAATCTTCCAGAATCACCCGCTCATCAGCGTAAGGATCCCACATCAGTTTTGCCAGAAGATACCCTCTCAGCTCATGAAACTCTCCGCCGATCTCCCGGTTGCACTGGCTGAACAGGGAACGGACATTGTTTTCCGTAAAAAAGCGGATGTTCTTCCCCAATACCCGGAGGTTGGGAAACGGACTCACCAGGTTCCGGAACTGAATACAATAATCCCACAGAAACACATTTCTGCAGATTTCCTTCCAGTCCAACAGTTCCTGACGGGAACCTGCGGATTTCGCGTCCGTTTCCACGGGAAGCCCCCTGTTTGCCTCAATATTGCAGAGCATAATGTGGACATTCTCTGCAGGCCGGAGAGCTGCCGGAGCTTTCCTGGTATACCAGTAAGCCAGTGTGGAAATAACCTTGTCCGGAAAATGTGCCGCAATACGGTTCACAAAATCCAGTACAGAACCCATGGGAGAGCCTTCCCGCTCATTCAGCTCCCGGCACTTCTCGCACTGGCAGTAGGCGGCGTTGTCATTCTGGGACACAGACCAGTACCTGGCGCCCGGCTTCTCTGCCATATGCTTTTTCAAATTCTTCAGGACAATTTCAAACACCTCCGGGTTGGTCAGACACAGCTGGGCCTTTTCGCCCACCCGCCTGCCCTCATGGAGGGAGAAATATTCCGGATGTTCCTCAAAGTATTCCTCCGGCGGACAGAGCGTATAAAAAGAATGGCACCAGAATCCCCAGTTTTCCTCCCGCCTGCAGCCGGGCGTCATCTTGTGCTTCTCCGCAAATACCGGATCCCCGTAATCCCTGTACAGGATTTCCCTGTATTCCAGAACAGGTGAATACCGGTATTCCTCAAAGCATACTGTCAGGTTTGCGTCGAAAGGGATAAACTCGAAGGTTCTTGTGTAATACCGGCAGCCCACCACCCTCTCCAACCAGTCGTAAACGGCATACACCATGGCCTGCTCATTTTCCGCCTCTATTTCTATATCCTTGTCAAAAATACGGTAGCAAAAACCATGCATTCCGTGTTCCCCGTATTTCAGCACAATACTGGGTTCCACTGTACTGGTCTCCTGAATCCGGAAGACCGCATCCGTTATTTTTCCCAGATATTCCGCTAGTATTTCAGCCCCGCGCCTGTACTCTCCGGCAACGATAACCACGTTGGCCTTTTTGTTTTCCGCAATGCATACCGGCTTACATAAATTCATCCTGCTCCTCTTCCTTTCCTCTTCTCTTCTGCTCCTTTTTCCTTATACCTTCCTTCTCTTCCCTTACACTTCTCCTCTGCTTCTCTTCCGCTCCGCTCCTTTTTCCTTATGCCTTCCTTCTCTTCCCTTACACTTCTCCTCTGCTTCACTCCCTCTTCCTTCCCCGTCCCCGGCACTTATCCGGTCTGCTCCGAAAGCTGCGGCAGTTCCGCACATCCATTCTAACATTAACCCAAAAAACTGGCAACCCATTTCCCATGCCTGCATATAAAGAATAAGGCTGCTGAAGAATAAAGGCCGTACACACAAAATAAGCCCTCCAGACATTTGCTGCTTTGCAATTGTCCTGCATAAAAAAGTGCCTTCGGCACCTTACTAATTCCATGTCCGTCTGACGCCGGACTTTCCTATAAGGTAAAAAAGAATGCTTCGCATTCTTGCGAGATTTGCTTCACAAACTCGTGATTCCATGTCCGTCTGGCGACGAGCTTTCCTATAATGTAAAGAAAGACTGCCGCATCCGGAAACCCATCCCTTCTGCGGCAGCCCTGAAAAATCCGATAACGCCCCTCACCCCTTATCCAGAAGCCTGTGAATCTTCTCATGAGGATCCAGAAGCTTGGAGATAGACTTTCCTGCATTTACGGAATTGATATAAATGGCTATATACTTCGTAATATCCACTTCCCGGTACCAGGGCGCATTCCGGATCTCGTCCCGTCTGTAAGATGCATTTGTAATAAATACTGCCTCCAGAACCTTCTTATTATATGCCTCGTCAAATTTCTGGATGCCCTCGGTAAACAGCGCAAAAGTAGCAATGGCAAACACCCGCCTGGCCCCCTGTTTCTTGCAGTACCTGGCCACATCCAGCATGGTGGTTCCGGAACAGATCATGTCGTCCACAATGAACACATCCTTATTCTTCACACTGGGACCGATATATTTATGTACATCCACCACGTAGTTGCCGCCCACCACCTTGGTCCTGGACCTGCGCTTATAGAAAATCCCCATGTCCAGTCCCAGTTCGTTGGTATATTTATAATTCCTGGTAGTGGCCCCCAGGTCCGGGGAGATAAAGATGGAATTCTCCTCGGCAAACGTAATATCGTCATAATTTTTCTTGATGGCCTTAATCACCTGGTAAATCGGAAACAGATCGTCGAACCCGTTATAGGGAACCGCATTGGCCACCCGGTTATCATGCACATCAAAAGCAGTAATATTCTTCACCCCCACATTTTCAAGCTCCCGCAGCGCCATGGCGCAGTCCAGGGACTCCCTGGAAATCCGCCGGTCCTGTCTGCTGGCATAGAGCAGGGGAGAAATGACATTGATCCGGAATGCCTTACCTCCGATGGCCGACACCGTCCTCTTCAGGTTCTGAAAATGCTCGTCCGGGGACATGGGAACGGTCTGCCCGTACATCTGGTAGGAACAGGCGTAGTTGCCCACATCCATCAGGATATACACATCGGCGCCCCGGACAGTATCCTCCAGTACCGCCTTGGCGTCCCCTGTGGAAAAACGGACAATCTGCGAATTCACCACATGACATTCCTCCTTGTTATAGGTCTCCCGGAGATAATACTCAATCTTACTGGAAAGCTCCTCCGTGCCGCACAGGGGAATCAATACGATGGGAATAGAGTGTTTTTCTGCTGTTGAACTCATGTTTTCCTCCTTATGTTGTAACTTGAAGCCGTGTCTGTGAAAGCACCCTGTCCGATTCGGAAGCTGCCTGAACCTGCACGGGTTGTCTTGAAACAGCTCCCTGCGTCCGGGCCGCTTCGCCCGAAAGACAGGTGTTCTCATCGTTTTCCTTTTTCAGTGTATAATACTTTTTTCTTTTTTACAAGATGAATTTTGACATAAAATCCCTTCGCTTCCTTATTTAATTGCATTTCACGGAAAATCTTGAAATCCTTTTCAATCCCGTGTAAAATAATATGGAAAATAACAGGAGGCAGATGCTGCCGAAGCGCAGCAGTAAAAAACGATGAAAAAAATTCAGACCAAAATCATGATCCTGGTGATTCTCGCCACCCTGGGCGTCTCTGTCGTCAATGTGGCATTGAGCACGGCCATTTCCCGCCGCTCCACCCTCACCGCCCTTGAACAGACTCTAACCGAAACCACGGATCTGGCCGCCCTGGCCGCCCGGAACATGATCGAAACCTACACCCTTACCATTGCGGAAATCGCTTCCTCCCCCATTCTCACTTCCGAATTAAGCAGCGATTCCGAGAAGCAGGACTTTTTACAGACTAAAGTGGACGCCTATTTCATGCGATTCGCAGGAATGGCTGATCTTCAGGGAAAAGATGCGATTCTTGGTACGGATGTATCCGGCGAACCGTTTTTCCAGGCAGCGGTCCAGGGCGGCAGCTACATGTCCACCCCTTACACCCAAAACGGTGAAATGTACCTGGTGGTATCCGCCCCGGTGACCGTGGAAGGCCGGGTTACGGGTGTCGTCTACTTTGGATGCGATACCTCTATCCTGCAGTCCATTATCAGCGAGATACAGATCGGAGAGGACGGAGACGCCTACATCCTGGATAAGGAGGGCACCACCATCGCCGCCCTGGAGACAGAAGAAGTATTCAGTCAGGAAAACCTGGTCCGGGAAATGTCATCCAGTCCGGATGACAAATACATACAGGAACTGGGCTCCATCGAGCAGAAAATGATCGCCGGGGAAAGCGGTGTGGGCAGGTACACCTATCCCGAGGACAATACGGAGTACATTCAAGGCTACACGCCGATACCCGGCACCGACGGATGGAGCGTGGCCGTGACCATCAACCAGGACGAGTTTCTGCACTACGCCTATGCAGGCAATAATATTCAGCTTGTCGTGGGCGCAGCCCTCTGCATCCTGGTCATCCTGATCTCCGCGCCCCTGTGCCGGTCCTTCACAGGCCCCATTGTCAGGTGTGCCAAACGGCTTCACGCCCTTTCCCAGGGCGACTTAAAAAGCCCGCTTCCCGAAGTGTCCACCCGGGACGAGACCCGCATTCTGTCCGACTCCACCGCCCATCTGGTGGAAACCTTCCGGGGGATGCTTGCGGAAATCGGCTCCATTCTCAGCGGCATTGCGGACGGCGATCTCACTGCGGACAGCCTTCGCGCCGACTATCCGGGAGATTTCCTGGCCCTTAAGCAGGATCTGGAGACCATAAACGAAAAATTGAACCAGACCCTTGGAGGCATTGCCCTGACCACCAACCATGTGTCCGACAGTTCCGCCCAGGTAGCCGCTTCCAGTACCGCCCTGTCCCAGGGCTCCACGGAGCAGGCCAGTGCCGTTGTTGAGCTCTCCGCCACCCTGTCGGATATGGACAAGGATGCGAAGAAGACAGCGCAGCTGTCCGAGCAGACCAAAGCCGCGGTAAACGGCGCCCAGACACAGCTGTTGCAAAGCAGCCGGAACATCGAGGATCTGAACCGTGCCATGGAGCTGATTACCGCCACCTCCAATGAGATCAAACACATTATCGACACCATTGAAGACATTGCCCTCCAGACCAACATCCTGGCCCTGAATGCCTCCGTGGAAGCCGCCAGGGCAGGCGAGGCAGGCAAAGGCTTTGCCGTGGTGGCAGGGGAAGTGCGGGAGCTGGCATCAAAATCCGACCAGGCTGCCAAGGCCACCATGGAGTTGATCCACCGCTCCATCGAAGCCGTCAATAACGGAGGCTCGGCCGTGAATAACGTCACCTCCTCCGTGTCCAAAGTGGTGGAACTTGCTGTGCAGGTCACGGAACACATGGACCTGATGGCCCAGGCTGTGGAACGCCAGACCGGCTCCATCAACCAGGTAACCCTGGCCGTCAGCCAGATTTCCGAGGTAGTGCAGTC
>CAJTSY010000048.1:4119-9478 GCA_910578995.1 uncultured Acetatifactor sp. | reverse complement strand
AATACAGGAGATGATTGATATGCAAAAATGGTGTACTGAAGATTGGCAGTTTGAATTGTCGGTAATAGAGGGAAAAGCGGGGCACTGTCGGCTTGGATTGGAAAAAGGAGACAGATTTGTCTTTTCATATGAATGTCCTGCCGGAATGTGTCCTAAAACAATGCTACAAGTATATACATGGTGTGAAGTTATTAGATGCGGTGGTGATTTTACATATAGAGGTGAAAAAGAAAAATATGAAATGAATATACCATGTGCTGACGGGTGTATCCAGTTTCATCTTAAAGCAACTCCTATTAACCGAGATGAAAACGGAAAGCCTCTTCCAAATGGTCCCAGACCAAAAGATGAGTAAATTCCAGTTTGCAGAGCGAAACGCTTTTCTGAAAAGGGAATAAAAGACTTCTGCAAAAAGCAGAAAGCTTCTACAGATAGCAGAAGTTTTCCAAAAACCTGACCCCTCCAAAAAACAGAAATCTTTCAAAAAACAGGCCGGAATCACCTCTCTGATCCCAGCCTGTTTTTTCATAAAATCCCGGAACGTATTCCAAAATAATCTCCGTCAGCCGTGCGTCACAATATACGGAGATGAAATTTCCCTGCCCTGCCGCCCCTTTCACCTCCCGCCCCTGCGAAACGCACTGGGCGTCATCTCAAACCGCTTCCGGAAGAGCCGGTTAAAATTGGACAGATTCTCAAACCCCGTCTGCTCCGCGATCTCCAACACGGTATCCCCGCTGTTTCGCAGCGCATAGGCCGCCCGCTCCAGACGGTACTCGATGAGATACCCCCCAAAACTTCTCCCCGTAGCCTCCTTAAACCACCGCATAAAATGGCTCTCACTGTATCCGCAGACATCCGCCCCGTCCGCAACCGTCAGCTGCTTATCATAATCCCGTTCAATCTTCGAAAGCACCAGTTTCAGCTTCTCCGCATTCGGAACCTCCCTGCCGCGGTTCCCGCAGTCCGCCCCGTACCGGAACAACATGGAAAAGAACAGCAGCAGCCTGCCCTTCACCCCCAGTTCATACCCCACAGGCCTGGCGGAACACAGTCCGTCCGCCGCATCCAGACAGGCCGACATCTGCCCGTACATGGCATCCTCCTTTCCCACCCGCACCGGCAGACGGACTTTTCCGCTGACCATGGGCTGCAGATATTTCTGGCTGCATACATCGATGCCGCCTCCCAGGAAGGCTATGTCGAAAATGATATTTTCATACTCCATGCTTTCCCTTGGCAGGCTCTGCATCCCATGCAGATGCCCCGGCGGAACAATGTAGATATCTCCTTTTTCCGCCTGAAACATCTCCTGATCCACCTGCACCCTGCCTCTGCCCCGCTTTACATAGATGATTTCCATGCTGTCCTGCCAGTGCAGCGGCACAAAGGTGAAATCCTTGGGAATGGTACAGGGATATACATTATATGCGAACATTGTATCAGAATGCTTCTTTGTCTCGTAATACCCGTCCCCGAAAGCATCTCCCTTTCTGCTGCTTTCTCCCAAAACGCCCCCTCCTTTGCATTTTCCTTATGATAGGATTGTACAATAATTTGGTTGCATTATACAAGCATTCTTTTCAAAAATATGGTAAAAATAATACAACAGGTTCTTCCATATATTGATAGAGAACCACAGCCGAAGCGGCGCCAGTCCCCACGCCCGGCACACTGTCCTGGCGGCCTATTTGCATCCTGCGTGTGCCAAGAGCAGACTTCACTGCCCTCACGCCAGGGCAGACCTTGCATCCTGTGTGTGACAAGAGCAGGTATACGGTAAACCCCAGGCAATTACTCTATCTCCTTACTTTCATGCAGGGTGGCTTAACCGGATGCACAGAGATATCCTATCCGCTCCGTTCACAGTAACAGCCGTACGGTGAACACCTGAAACGCCGCAGGGACACCAGGCAAACAGCAGCTAAATAACAAAACATCATAAGGAAATGTCTGCGACAATTCCTAAAAAGAAAAACCTAAATGAAAATAAATGAAAAAGGAGAACACCATCATGACAGAAATGGAAATCGCATTAAGCGGATACTGCAAAAAAGACATCACCCACTGCACCTACGAGGAACTGTACACAGCCCTGCTCCACATTGTGGAAGAAAAGAGCCGTCAGCGCATCGCGCCGGTAAAAGGCCGCAAACTCTACTACATTTCCGCCGAGTTCCTCATCGGCAAGCTGCTCAGCAACAACCTGATCAACTTAGGACTCTATGACGACGTGAAGGCCTGCCTGGAAGCCCACGGAAAATCCATGGCCGAACTGGAGGAAGTGGAGCCGGAACCCAGTCTGGGCAACGGCGGACTGGGCCGCCTGGCCGCCTGCTTCCTGGACTCCGTGGCCACCCTGAACCTTCCCGGGGACGGCATCGGCCTGCGGTACCACTGCGGCCTCTTCCACCAGAATTTCGAAAACGGCCTCCAGAACGAGCGCCCGGACTTCTGGCTTGGCGGCCACGACTGGGCAGTGAAAACCGAAAAAACCTACCCCGTGTCCCTGGCCGGAGCCGACTACACAGCCAGACTCTACCAGATCGCCGTCACAGGCTACGAAGGCCGCACCAACTTCCTGAACCTGTTCGACCTGGACACCATAGACGAATCCCTGATTGGGGACGGCATTTCCTTTGACAAAACTGATATTGCAAAAAACCTGACCCTGTTCCTCTATCCCGACGACAGCGACGATGCCGGACGCCTGCTGCGGATTTATCAGCAGTACCTGATGGTCAGCGCCGGGGCCCAGATGATTCTGGAGGAATGCATGGAACGGGGCAGCGACCTCCACGACCTCTATGACTACGCCGCCGTCCAGATCAACGACACCCACCCCTCCATGGTGATCCCGGAGCTGATAAGGCTGCTGTGCGAAAAAGATATCGACTTCGACGAAGCCGTGGAGATAGTCACCAGAACCTGCGCCTACACCAACCACACCATCCTGGCGGAAGCCCTGGAGAAATGGCCCCGGCACTATCTGGAGACCGTGGTTCCCCAGCTGATGCCCGTTATCGAAAAACTGGATATGATTGTACGTTCCAAGGTTGAAGATGTCTCTACCGCCATCATCGATGCAAATAATATCGTGCACATGGCCCACATGGACATTCATTTCACCCACAGCACCAACGGCGTGGCCGCCCTGCACACGGAAATTCTGAAGAACAGCGAGCTGAACAGCTTCTACAGGCTCTACCCGGAAAAGTTCAATAACAAGACCAACGGCATCACCTTCCGCAGATGGCTGCTGAAATGCAATCCGGAGCTCACCGCCTTTATCGAAAGCCTCATCGGCCCCGGCTTCAAAAAGGACGCCTCCTTATTAGAGAAACTGGCTGACTTCGCATCGGACGAAAAAGTCCTCCACCAGTTGGCCCGGATCAAGCAGGACAACAAAAGAGCCCTGGCCCAATGGCTGAACCACACCCAGGGCGTCACCCTGAACCCGGACAGCCTCTTCGCCATCCAGTCCAAGCGGCTCCACGAGTACAAACGGCAGCAGCTGAACCTCCTGTACCTGATCCACCAGTACTTTGAGATCAAGTCCGGTCATCTGCCCGCCGCACCCCTCACCGCCATTTTCGGCGCCAAGGCCGCCCCGGCGTACACCATCGCCAAGGACATCATCCACGCCCTGCTGACCCTGTCCCAGGTCATCGCCGCCGACCCGGAGGTCTCCAAATGGCTGCAGATCGTGTTCATTGAAAATTATAACGTTACCGCCGCGGAGAAAATGATCCCCGCCTGCGACCTCTCCGAGCAGATCAGCCTGGCCTCCAAGGAAGCCTCCGGCACCGGCAACATGAAATTCATGCTAAACGGCGCCCTGACCCTGGGCACCATGGACGGCGCAAACGTGGAAATCGCCGACGCGGTAGGCAATGACAATATCTACATCTTCGGCCAAAGCAGCGCCCAGGTCATCCGCAGATACGGAAACGGCAGCTACTGCGCCCGGGAATGGTATGAGATCGACCCCAACATCCGCAGGGCCGTGGACTTCCTCACCGGCAGCGAAATGCTCTCCCGGGGCAGCAGTGAGCACCTTACCCGCCTGCACGACGAGTTCATCGGCAAGGACTGGTTCCAGACCCTGCCCGACTTCAACGCTTATGTGGTGCGCAAGAACCAGGCCTTAAGCGATTACGCGTTCAATTCCTACGACTGGACCAGGCGGGCCCTGATCAATATCAGCAGGGCAGGGTTCTTCTCTTCCGACAGGACCATTGCGGAATATAATGAGGATATCTGGCATCTTGGAGTCTGAGGGACAGCAATGAGGATAGCTGCCGGCCGGAAACCTTTTTCCGGGAAAAACGGCAAACAGCCTTGACAACTCCTCTGTTTTTTACTATAGTAGAGTTGTGAATCGGGGACGGCACCCATTACAAAAAACAGCATTCACTTTATCGATTTATAAAAAAGCAACAAGGGGGATGATACCCATCGCAAAAAACATTCTTGTTGTGGACGAACAGGGAAACGAATATGAAGCTACCTGGCCGAAGAGAGCCAGGGGCCTTGTAAAAAATGGCAGGGCACGCTTCCTTTCCGAGAACAAGATATGTCTTGCGTGTCCGCCATGGATAGATATGGAGGATAACGAGATGACAGATGTTATAATGACAGATATTCAGGTAGCAGAAGACGCAATTGAAGCATTCAGAACCGCAGTTGCAGCAGGATTTGGGGCCGGCAGCGAAACCGAAACCGGTAAAATCAACGATGAAAGCAGCCGCATGCCGGAAGCCCATGACTCAGAAGGTCAGGGGAATGGCCTGACGGAAGGCAGCGAAACGGAAAACCTGCGCGGCAGCATATCAGACACCGTCAGGGCGGAAATTCCGCAGGGTACAGCCACCGAAAACGGCAAAGCGGCATATCATACGGGTATGGCAGGAGCCCACAGGACTGAGGAAAGCCGGGCCGCCTCCGCCGCAGATACGGGCGGAATCGATATGGCCTATATTTTTGACCAGATCAAGGCGATCCAGAACCAGACCGATTACCTGCTCGCGGCGATTGACGGCCTTGCCGGTATGTCCGACGGTGAAAGCGGCGATATGTATGCACCGGGAAATATCATGGGGCAGGCAAAGGCCACTGCCTTCGGAGACATGGTCCGCTGCCGGGAGACCACGAATCAGCAGCTGTTGAATTTCTACATGACCGTTTATAACGATTTGAAATCTCAAGCATAAGTGAATGTAGGATATCCGCTGAAGCAATCCGCTTCCGCGGATATTCTTTCGTGTGTTCCGGGGCGCTGTAAAGGAACCTTATTTCCCCCGCAGCTCCGGCATTTTAAGACAGAAAATAAGAGACTTCGTCTCAAAGAGACTTCGTC
>CAJTSY010000048.1:0-4019 GCA_910578995.1 uncultured Acetatifactor sp. | reverse complement strand
CAAAGAGACTTCGTCTCTTACATATAAATTACACAAGCAACAAGGGAGTGAAATATTATGGAAGCTTACAGTATTTTCAAGGATCTGGCAATCATTATCGTATTTGCAAAAGTATTCGGCATTTTGGCCAGGAAATGCAAGGCCCCCCAGGTGGTGGGCGAAATCATCGCCGGGCTGCTGATAGGCCCCAGCCTTCTGGGACTGGTGGAACAGACGGATTTTCTGACCAGGATGGCGGAAGTGGGCGTGGTACTGCTGATGTTCTCCGCCGGACTGGAGACCAACCTGAAGGATCTGATGAAGACCGGACCGATAGCCTTTCTCATCGCCTGTGCCGGCGTGTTTGTGCCTCTGGTGGGCGGGTCTTTGTTGTATATGGGTATGTACGGCGCTGCGCCCTGGGGTTCGGAAAAGTTCTACACTGCCGTCTTTATCGGCGTGATCATGACCGCCACCAGTGTGAGCATCACCGTGGAGGCCCTGAAGGAACTGGGCAAACTGAAGGGAAAGGTTGGCACTACCATTCTAAGCGCCGCCATTATTGACGATGTCCTGGGCATTATTGTATTGACTTTTGTAGTCGGTTTTAAAAGCCCTGACTCCAATCCCGGCAAAGTAGTGCTGTCCACGGTGCTCTTCTTTGCCATGGCCCTGGTGGTAGGCATTATCCTGTTTCATATTTTCAAACGCCTGGATGACCGTTATCCCCACACTCGCCGAATTCCCATCCTGGGACTGGCACTGTGCTTTTTCTTCGCCTACGCGGCGGAACGGTATTTCGGGATTGCGGATATCACCGGAGCTTATGTGGCAGGCATCGTCCTTTGCTCCATCCAGGATTCCAACTATATCGAACGGAAAATGGAGGTCAGCTCCTACATGCTCTTCGGCCCGGTGTTCTTCGCCAGCATCGGTCTGAAGACCAGTATCGACAATGTAAACGGCGATATCCTGCTGTTTTCCCTGGGATTCGTGGTGGTGGCCCTGCTGTGTAAAGTCATCGGCTGCGGCCTGATGGCGAAGCTGTGCCGGTTCCGCAGTGCGGACTGCCTGAAAATCGGCGTGGGCATGATGACCCGGGGAGAGGTGGCTTTGATCGTGGCCCAGAAGGGACTTTCCGTGGGGCTGCTGACACCTGTTTATTTTACGTCAGTTATATTGCTGATTATCGTATCCAGTATTTCCACGCCGATTATCTTAAAGGTGCTTTATGCCAGGGATAAGGGAGAGGCGGAGGCAAGTACCTGATGCAGGCAGGAGCGGCCTGCCGCCATATATCGCTTTCATGATATTACAAAACATGAACTGCAGCTTGCTTTACAAAAAAACAGATTATCCAGTTCCGGAAAAACCACACTGTAGGAAAGGCCTGGCACCTAAAGTTGGCTTTATATTATTCCCAACCTGTGATCATCTTGTTCAAAATGGAGGCGTGGTATGATCCTGTTACTCACAGGTGCATCGCACATCGGCAAAACGGCCCTTGCCCAGAAATTACTGGAAAAGTATAAATATCCCTATCTTTCCATCGATCACTTGAAGATGGGACTGATCCGCAGCGGCTATACAGCACTGACGCCGGTAAGCGATGCCACTGCACTCACCGATTATTTATGGCCTGTGGTGCGTGAAATGATAAAGACCGCCATCGAAAACAGCCAGAATCTCATTGTGGAGGGGTGCTATATTCCCTTTGACTGGGCGGAAGATTTTGAACCGGAATATCTGTCGCAGATCCGGTATTACTGCCTGGTGATGAGCCAACGTTATATTGAGGCTCATT
Source organism: uncultured Acetatifactor sp. (assembly GCA_910578995.1). Classification (GTDB taxonomy): domain Bacteria; phylum Bacillota; class Clostridia; order Lachnospirales; family Lachnospiraceae; genus Acetatifactor. The sequence goes on along the minus strand of CAJTSY010000048.1, from coordinate 2,236 downwards.
TCCAGGATATCAAAAAGTATGCAAGCGTCATCGAAGACCGTATGGACGATGACGCCTGCACCATGGAAACACTGCGCCGGGACAATGCATGGTTTCTGGAACAGTGCCTCCGATATGGGACAAATTATCTTCTGATCGATGAGAACTATGCGGCGGAACTGGATCCTTCAAACTTTTAAAGCCTCCTGACCGGAAAGAACATATACTGCTTTCCCGTCTGTGGGCAGGTGAAATCATGCACTGCCCCTGCCAGTTCAATACCCTTTACCGCCATATAGCCTATCATTTTGGGAAGTGTCTCATCGTCTGTGCATTCCGTGTAAATGTATTCAACTCCGGGAATAACCCACTTCGTCCACCCCTCCGGGGCTTCCGCATCGTCCCCGCATTCCACTCCCGCCAGGTACAATCCCCTGCTGAAGCCTGCCTCCCATGGCTGAAAGGAACGGGAGAAATCCGACATGGCTCCCCAGACTCCGGCTACATGTCCGCTTTCGTCCCGCTTTGCCAGATGCTCCACCTCTCCGAAATGGGAATTGGCATCCTCCCATAGCTTCTGGATGAATCCGTCTCCCTGTTCCGTGGAACCCTCCTTGCCGATGACTGTAAAGGATTCTTTTACGCACTTCTTTACTTCCATATCGTGTATCTCCTTTCCGTGGCGGGATACCGCTCCTTGCAGCTTTCCTTCTTTGATACAGGATGCCTTTTCGGTAAATTCTGTGTCGCTGACTTGATTTCAATTATTCATCCTAGGGTCCTGCTCCCTATGCCTGGAGCCACGGTGGTTATTCGTTATCAGAAGTTGGCGACTATGGTTCCTGCTCTTTATGCCTGGAGCCATGGCGTTACTGCCATAGCCCCAGATCTGCTGCCAGTGTTTCATCCCTTACCAGGCTATCCCAGACGTCTCACCGGTATCCAGATAGCGCTCTCATAAGTATCGCTGTCCGTATCCCCGCCGGAATACCACTCGATGTTCAGGTGGAAGGCCATCTCATACTCCCGGTTTCCGGGGAGCCATTCCTTGAAAATCCGTGTGTTGACCGTCTGCAGCGTATCCGGCATAGCCCCGGTACATTTGAATTTCGCCCACTCACTGGCCGGAATCTCGAAAACCTTCATCCCCTCCGGCACCTGGCCTCCCTGATAGACTCCTGCGATATAGTAGCGGAAATGTTCCATATCGCCCTCGTCCTCCACGCACACGCCGAATTCCCCCACCATGCACTCTGCAATGGTCTGCCGGATATCTTCCTCCCGATAGTGATTTTCATCTACTGTCTGCTCCCGGGGCGCATCCTGCCTGCAGTACTTGTCACAGAACTCCTCCCAGAACTTGGGAATCTCCTGGTATGAGGTTTCAAAGGAAAAAATCCTCTCGAAACCGATCATCCGCATGGCTTCTCTTTTTTCAATCTTAAATTCCATCCTGTTGCCTCCCTTAACTGAAACTTCCACAATCAACGGAAGAAAGACCTTGATCTGATGGGGCTGTGACTTTAGCTGCATGGGGGACAGCCCGTGGAACCGCGTGAAGGCCCTGGCAAAGCTCTCCGGCGTGTCGTAGCCGTACTTATATGCCAGGTCTATGACCTTGCCCTCCCCGCTGCCGCCGGTTCTGGTTCTGCTTCGGGCTTCCTCCGCGCTTCCGCCGACTCCGCTCCTGCTGCGGGCTTCCTCCCCGGGAACATTGCGTTTCAGCACCTCCAGGGCCGCCAGATAGAGCCTGCGGTTCCTCAGATATTCCCCGATGGAATAGCCTGTCAAAATCTTAAAACACTTCTGGAAATAAAAAGGGGAGAGATACACTGCGTCCGCCACGTCCTCCGCGCCGATGTCCTCCAGCAGATGCTCCTCCATGTAATCAATTGCCGTCTTCAAACCCGTCAGCCAGTCCATTCTTCCTCCCTGCTGCCCTCCGGTTCCGGATCCCGGACGGCTTCTCTGACCCGCCTGGCGCCAATTTTTACCCTCACTCAGACAGCTTTGCCAGACAAAACGTATCATGAGCGGGGCAGAGTATGCAGGGCGGGTTCTGCATGTTTCCATCATATCTTATCCGGCGGCAAAAATCCTGTCTTTTTCTGCTCGCTGTTGTCTGTAGGTTCCTATGAACTGCTTTCTATCATCTGCCGCCTCATGTAAATCTTTTTTACACAATCCATATGCATTTCCTATTCTATTACATGTCAATTTCCTCATTTGGCGTCCCTGAATTTCACTACCGAAAGTA
>CAJTSY010000047.1:21955-27228 GCA_910578995.1 uncultured Acetatifactor sp. | reverse complement strand
TTTGCAGAGAATTTATGATGCATTTAGGCGGAGATGTGGAAAATATTGAAATTCTTTTGGATAAAGAAGGGCGGACAGCAAGATTGATTGATTTGATGCCTGAATATCCACGGCATAAATAATTTCATAGAATTACTCTCTTCTCAGATTTGTGTACTCATTGGAAAGCGGCTTGCAAATATACCTTGTAAACGGTAAGCAAGAATCTTATCGTCTACTATAAATGGACGGAGAAAGAAAAATGAATATTGAACTTGTAAAAGCGTCAAATGAATATAAGGAACGGCTGATTGAAATGCTGACAGAGTGGAAGAACGACATTATAACAAATCACACAAATGTATCTCCTAGGAAAATATGGGCATATGATTGTCATGATTTTGATCATTACGTGAAAAGCCTTGATACAATGGAGCAAAGGCATTTCATGGGAAAAATACATTCCACGGAAGAAAGACATTCCACTCAACACCCCGAATCAAAACCAAGGAGAATATGAACAATATGGAGTGCATGCCCCTACATGAAACCAAAACCCACGGAACCGCCGCCCTTCCGTATACCGTCTACCACAGCATTATCCCGGAGCTCATCCCCTCCTTCCCGCTCCACTGGCATGACGATTTCGAAGTGATTTATTGTGCCCGGGGGCAGGTTCTGGTCACAGTATGGGGGCAGGCTTACAGGCTATGCGCCGGGGATCTGGTGGTGATTCTTCCCCGAGGGGTGCACTCCATTGACCAGTGCGGTGAGGCAAACGGAGAATACTATAACATCATGTTCCACCCCTCCCTTTTCAAAGGGGCGGGGGACGATCCCTGTTATACCAAATATGTCCTGCCCTTTCTGAACGGCGAAAAATCCATGGAATGCTTTCACCCTGCGCCTTCCGGCTTCAACCAGGCCGTAACCCCCTGCCTCCTGTCCATACTGAAGCATCGCAGGGACGGCTACTCCACCCACGAGCTGCTGATGAAGTCCCAGTTGTTCCTGCTCCTGCACCACATGAACCTGCACAGCATTGCCGCCTCCGGTGACAGAGGCCTGCTGCAGCTGTCCTTCAGCCGGCTGAAGGACGCCCTTTATTATGTTCAGCATTTTTATGACCAGGAGATTTCCGTGGAGACAGCCGCCAGGACATGCGGCTTTTCCGAGAGCCATTTCATGAAATTGTTCCGGGAATTTACAGGGATGAGCTTTAACGCCTACCTGATAAGCTACCGCCTGGAACTGGCAGCCCGGCAGTTATCGGAAAGCAACTTGAAAGTAATCGATATTATGGAAAACTGTGGATTTCGCAACCAGTCCTACTTTACCAGGGCATTTCGGAAAAAATATGGGAAGACACCTTCCGAATACAGAAAGCGCCCCACCCTTCAGGACAGCTCTGCAGAAACGTGATACTTCAGCCTATGCTGACCTATGCAAAAGACTATTGCTGCGGAATAATGAGCAGCACATTCAGGACGAATGCCCCGTCTCCGGCCTTTATGCTTATGGCCCCGTGGTATTTCTCCGCTACCGCCTTTATATTGGACAGCCCCGTCCCCTGCCGGACGCTTTCTTCCCCCCGGGAGCCATTCTCCACATTGGTGCTGTTCCCCATATGTGAGCCATTTCCCACATACGATCCATTCCCCACACGAGAACTGTTCCTCACATGTGACCCATTCCCTGCATAGAAACTATTCTCTATATGAAAGCTATTCTCCATTTCTATCAGAAGAAAATCTCCCTGAATGCGCCCCGACACCCGGATATACCGTTCCGCTCCGTCTCCCATTTTCCGGCAGGCATGAATGGCATTGTCCAGGGCGTTGGACAGGATAATGCAGATATCGATGTCCCGCAGGCCGCAGGGACCGGGCAGAAGGAGGGTGCAGTCCACCCGGATTCCCATACTCTCCGCCAGCCCGAGCTTCTTCCCCACCAGAATGTCCACCACCGGATTGTTGGTGCTGCACAAAAAAGACAGCTCCGCCGTCATTTCGTCCAAGTCTCCGATGTACTCCATGGCCTGTTCCGTTTTTCCCCTCTGCAGGAGCTCTTTCACCACCGTGATGTGGTTCCTGATGTCATGGCGGAAGGATTTGGTCTTCTCATAATGGGCCTTCGCCTCCTCCACATACTGGTTCAGAGAATGCTCCTGCTGCTCCAACAGGGACACCTCCGTGCTGAGACGGAAGTTCTGCAGCAGCTTTTTATAGGCGAACAGGATACAGAACAGGCTTGCCATCCCCAGAAGCTGCATGGAAAGCATCTCAAAGGGATTGATGATCGGAATGAAACTGCCCTCAACCTCCACCTGCATCATAAAAAGGACGGAATTGATATATTCCTCCATGATAAAAATCAGCAGTACCGGAATCAGCACCAGAAACACATACTGCTTTTCAATCGTTTCATAGTAAAAGAAACAGCGGTAAATCGCATAGCAGCATGCCGCGGACAGCAACAGGGACGCCAGTTCTCCCACCGCCATGAAGGCCGGCCCCACCCTTTTCGGATCCAGAGACTCCGCCAACGGATACAGGGCGCTCAGCAGGGAATCCATAATTCCATAACAAAGCTGCATGACAACTACCACCAGAGCAGCATGCAGAATGGCTGATTTCCAGTTCCCATGGCATATGAAAATCCCGCTGGCCGCAAGCAGCAGGAGAAATGCCCCCAGCTGCGCCACCCTGCCTGCCAGGACAAGCTGAAGCATTGCCAGTCCGCAGAGGGAAAACAGCAGGTAGCCCCATACCCTTACCTTCCTGTGCAAAAGCCTTGCAAAAAACCAGAATCCCAGAAGCATCTGGGCGATGCCGCTCCCCACCACATTATACAGCTCCAATAGCCCCCAAGAATCCATCATTTTACTTCACCTGCTCCTCATATACTGCAAAATAACGCCCGAGAACTCCTTGCTCCGAAGCCTGGACACCGGTATTTTGCTGCCGTCCTCCAGATAAGCCGTGTTGTTTTTGTAGCTTTTCAAATATTTCAGGTGAATCAGAAAGCTCCTGTGGCACCTAAAGAACCTGTCGTCCAGCCGGGCTTCCAGGCGCTCGATCCTGTCATAGAAATCCACCACCTCCCCGGAGGTTAAGTGCAGGTACACCTTCCTGTCGATAATCTCGCAGAACACGATATCCTCCAGGGCGATAATCCGGCTTTCATAGCCCTTCTGGACAAGGAGACTGACCTCCCCGGCGTTTAGCATGGAGCCAAGCAGGCGTTCCATGGTTTTCTCAAACCGGCTTTCCTCCACGGGCTTTACCAGATAATCATAGGCCTGCACCTCAAAGGACCGGAACACCATCTCCCGCAGGACGGTGATGAAAATCAGAAATCCCCTAAAGCCCTTCTCCCGCAGCTTCACGGCAGTCTCCATGCCGTCCATGCCCGCCATCTGGATGTCCAGGAACAGGATGTCTATCGGCCCGCCGTACCCAAGCAGCTCCTCCCCGCCGGAAAACTGCAGGATGGCTGTCTCCATATTTTTCCCGCGGAAAAAAGCGGACGCCATTGTCCGGATGCGGTTTGACATGGATTCTTCGTCGTCACAGATTGCAATGCGTATCATATTCTACTATCTCTTCTTTCCCCGCCGCTTTCAAAATTGCCGGAAAACGGCGCTTATCCGCAAAATCCTGTATTTCATACTCTTTTTCGGACAGCGGAGACGGCGTGTTAACCTTTCTGCCGTGAAATGCCTCCGGAATGCCGCAAAATGACAGCGAACAGTGTCTCTTGATTTTTTGGAAGACGCAAACATCAGGATTTCATAAAGGATGATAAATACGGCAAGCGACACTAGCATACCCGGAAAATCGAACTGATAAACAGGAATCCCCTCTACATCCTTAAATACAATATCCACAGCAAGGAGGGAAAACCCTACTGTGGGCAATATCACAAAATATAGAAAAATAACCGTATGAAACCGTATCGCTATCTCCGGGAGCATCTTATCTTCATTCTGCAGGGCATAAAATTCCGGCATCAGAAGAAACGCTCCGCCAAAACCGACTACAGTCCCAATCAATGCACTGATTCCAAATACCCAGAAATTCTCTGCCACTTTCAGATTGGAATAACCCAGGGCATGCTGCTCGCCCCCTGAAAGCTCTCCCGGATATTTCTCTCCCCCCTTTCTTTCTCCCAATGTCCGTCAACTTACATTCTCCGTTAACTATTTAAAATAATTTTTAAATAGTCATTGACAATTGCACCGGAATCCCTTATACTCTATCTATAACTTAATCCCGGTTCGTTTGATTCCCGATGACGAAATACACATGGAAATATGCCATTTATGCAAAAGCAATATGCGGTTTTGTATGAATCTGTAACGATTTCCAATCAGGTATGAGGTATCCTTATTTACAGCAGATAAACATCCCAGGATTAAGCTTAGGAATTATCAACTCGTACAAATGATTTTAAGGCACTTTCTTACCGAAACAGAATCAGAAATGGAGATGACGGCTTGGCTGTACACGAAATACTGGCGGCGCTGGCAGACGAAAACCGGCGGAATATCCTGCTGAAGCTGAAGGAAGGGAAAATTAGCTCCGGCGACCTGGCGAACGCCCTGAACATGACGCCCCAGGCGCTGTCCTATCACCTGTCCAAACTGAAAAAGGCAGATTTGATTTACGAAACAAAGTTCAAAAATTTCATTTACTACGAACTGAACCTGTCCGTGCTTGACGAGGCTGTCATGTGGATAAATGAACTGCGAGGAGGCCAAAAATGAAGACAAAGAAAACCGTATATTATATCCTGATGTATCTCCCATTCGCTGTTAACCTGGCAGCGCTGCCCTTTCTTCCGGACAGGATTCCCGCCCACTATGGATTCGACAACCAGGTCACCCGTTGGGGCAGCAGGTACGAAGTGCTGTTGTACCCTCTGGTAATTGTCCTCATGGGATACTTTATGCTTGCAATGGCGAAGCTGGGGGCGAAGGATGAGGAGCATGGAAAAAACAATGAAACCGTCCTCCTCATCTCGGGTATTTTAATGCTGCTGCTCTTTCATGTGCTGAATGCCTATTCCCTTTACACCTCCTTTGTCAAGGCGGAGAATCTCTCTTCGGTCCCCCTTGACCTGAATCAGCTGATCTTCGGGATTACCGGCGTGCTGATGATTGTGATCGGAAATGTGATGCCGAAACTGCGGATGAATTCCGTCGCGGGACTGCGGACCCATTGGAGCGTGAAAAATGAGGTGACCTGGAAGAAATGCCAGCGCATGGGAGGAATCTCTTTTATGGCGGGAGG
>CAJTSY010000047.1:3550-21855 GCA_910578995.1 uncultured Acetatifactor sp. | reverse complement strand
GAAATATATGCTGAAAATCTGGTACTATGGCGGTGTCTCCTATATGACGGACGCCCCTTCCTATTTCGACAACGTATATGAGGACGAGTGGATTACAGACGCCTTTGTCAGGGAAATGATTCAGGACGTGGACAGCTCCACCGTCATCAGCCCCCATATCATCGAGAGCCCCATACTGGGAGCCATCACCCCGAGGGAACTGTCCGGCGGCGTGAAGGTCCTGATTCTGATGCTGAAAGATGATTCCTTTGTATACAATCTCTCCAACTGCGGCAACAACTGCGCCAAATGGGTACTAAAGATTGCCGAACAGAAAGATCTCACGGTATACCTGCAGCACATGATCCGCTTTGAGGGGAATTTCGAAATTCAGATAATGAATACCGGGAAAATCGTTCACAATCCGAAGGAATATGTGCTGGGGCTCATTGAGGCGGAAAGGTTGGCGGATGAAGGGTAGATATCATTTTCGGGTAAAAAGCAAAAAAGTCCTGTTCGACTTCACACTGCGAAGAAACATTACCGTAATCAAGGGGGACAGCGCCACCGGCAAGACAACGCTTCTGCATATGCTGTATGAATATCTCCGGACGGGGCGGGAATCTGGTTATTCAGTGTCTGCCGATGCCCCTTACTATGTGTACCTCCGTCGTGAGGTGGGCATGGAATGGGAAGACATGCTGTTCCGCCTGAAGGACACGATTATTTTTATCGAGGAAAACAATGAATTTGTATTTTCCGAAAAGTTTGCCGCTTTTGTGAAAGCTTCCGGCAATTATTTCGTATTGGTGAACCGTGCGCCTTTTAAGATGCTGCCCTACGGTGTACATGAGATTTATGAAATTGTAACTGCCGGAAAACATGCGGATGTGAAAGAATCATACCATTATTTCAGAGAACTCTACAGCAACTATCCCTTTGCCGAAAACAATAGAGCCGCCTGCGCCATAACGGAAGACAGCAATGCCGGCTTTCAGTTCTTTTCCCATGTATTGAAGGACAGCCGCCTGGTAAGCGCAGGCGGAAACGGCAATATCCTTCGCTGCCTGGAAGAAAACGCTCAGGGCGATGTTCTTGCCATTGTGGACGGCGCTGCCTTTGGAGCCATGGTTGAGGGCTGTGTGGAATATATTAACATTCAGGGCAATCAGCGAATTACCCTCTGGATGCCGGAATCCTTCGAATACCTGATCCTCCGTTCCGGGCTGATCCCTTCAGGCGAACTGGCGGATATCTTAGCATCTCCCTGGGATTATGCGGAGGCCGGAGACTATGAGAGCTGGGAACGCTTTTTTACCCAACTGTTGATATCCATGACAAAGGACACACCCTTCCAATATTCCAAACATGCCTTAAATCCGTCCTATTTGCAGGACATAAGTGTCCGGAAAATCACGGACACTTTTCCGCCTGCGGTAAGAAGCCGTCTGAATTTTGGGAAAGAGCACCCCACTTAAAACCTGCAGCGTTTTGCTAACCTTTCTCATCCCCCTGGCCTGCCTCTTCCACAAGCAGGCTTTCCGGTTCGGCTTTTATCCTTCTCCATGTGATAAGCTCTGCCGGAGTAAGCTCACTCTGTACCACAATCGGCACTCTGCCCGGCGCATTTATTTTCATAAACAGGGTGTCCACAATCGAACAATTCCCGCAAGTCCTTGGGCTGAGCAGGCCAAAATGACCGATTTGGGGCGGGTAGTCCCACCCACTGTCATAAGCATCCCCGGCTGTGGTAAATTCTTTCCTGCCGCAGACCTCGCAATAATGCCAGAACGGTCTGGTGTTCATACTTTCTATAAGTTCCTTCCTCTTCCGTTTTGCCTCATCCTCAGCCTGTATGCGCTCCGCCTCCCGGGCAAGCTCCGCTTGCGCCTCATCCCTTATTTCAGGCCTCGGCGGCTCCATCCTCAGCGTGACTGTTCCGTCTGTAACCACATATATTTCGTCTATTCCTTCCGCAGGATTTGGGAACTCCATTTCCTCCGCATCCTGTTTGTCCCCCTCGAAGCGTCCGCTAAGATTTCTGCTTTCAAGATTTGCCTTCCCTTGTCATATATGCAGTCAACTCTTCCTGCTTACAATCTATGATTTCCGCATGAAGCCTAGATGCCTCTTCGATGATTTCTTCGGCCTCCTCCGTTGACAATCCCCGGCACTGAAAAGTCAGGGTATCATGGGAAATCCTTATTAATTCCGCGCCGTATCTGTCATGCCACTCCCTCGCCTTTTCCTTCATGGTACGGCAGTTTGGGCAGGCATTAAAGTCGCCCCAGTAGCTTTCCAGGAAATTGAATACCTGATAGGCATGTTCGATCCCAAAGCGTACCAATATATTTTCTTCGTTTCTACGATGAAATTTTCCCGGGGAATCGTCATAATAATATCCCCCTATGGCCGGCGGTTTTAAATCCGCTGCAACGATATCGTTGCGGTTTACTGCAGACTTCATTGGCGTACAGTATATATTCCTAAAACAAATTGTATCAGTTATTTTCCTGTAACTCATTTTCTTCAATCTCAATGTCAACAATAACAGCTGCATGATCCGTCATACCACTTTCCATGGGGAAGGAATCAATCTCGATGTTCCGCACCTTTTCCGCAAGAGAAGGAGATGCAATGGCGTAGTCAATCCTCTTCCGGTATTTTGCCTCAGTAGGCGTATCTTCAGGATTTCCGGCCGCAGTCCAAAGATCCACCGCCCCGTCCTCCAGAAGACGGTTCAGCATCTTCCTGTTGCCCCGTTCAGGGTTATTGGCATTCAAATCTCCGATAAGCAGTATGTCCCGGCTCAGGTTTGCCCTTATGAAAGCATCCGTATATGCCAGAAATTCTTCATCGGATTCACTGGGAAAATGGCTGCCGTACACAAGCATATCCGCGATCCTGCATATAACGCTCCTGTACCTGCGGTAGTTCCCCGGGGATTCCACATATTCCGGTTCCTCTCCTTTGTAAAAAGACATGGTCAGTGAATAATTTCCTCTCTCCGGCAGGCTTTCGTCAACATATATGTACCCCAGCTTTTTCAGTTCGCCCAGAAAATCTATCTCCTCATAACAGCTAATGAGCATCTCCTCCACGAATAAAATATCCGGATTTTTCTGCAGTATATACCGCTTGAAGGCTTCCCATGTTTCGGACTTGTCCACATATTTTGCCCAATACAGCCAGTCGATATGTTTCTCCCTGTCCCTGTTGCTGAAATACTTATGCTCCATCAGATGCCTCTTCTTCCCGCCAAAATCGTTCATGTTAATGCTCATAATCCGTAATTTTCTCATAATCGTCCTTCCTTTCACTCACATAATTCCGGATAAACTCTTTGATCACTGCCGCAGGCATTTTCTTCTGTGCCTTACACAGAATCTTAAACCTATCATACAGGCTCTCCCGTATCGTAAAGGTAACCTGCAGATTCTTGTTTTTATTGTACTGCACTCCCTGCCCCTTCTTTCCCATATCATAACGGATCGATCTGCTTATAAACCTGCGTAACTTCTCCTTTTCACATTCTTTTCATTTAATACTATAAACAGCATCCTCCGTTTCGCACAGGATATCATTTTTCACCATCCCGATCGCTTCCTCTAATGTGATTTTGCCCCCAAGGAGGAAAAATATCGGTATGCTTAACCTGTCCAGTAAATCCGGCAAAGCCGCCGTTATGAAGTCCTCCGTCTGCAGCTCGTCCAATTCATAATGAGAATACGAGATAACGATGGCAGCCGTTATATCGAACCTTTCGTCTTCCGTGACATAAAACCGGGGGCAAAAATTCTGCGAGCTGTAAATTCCATCCTCCGTTTCATACGCGACCATCGGCCATACTCTTGCATGTAAAAAATTCATAAGCCTGTATAGATCCGGCCGCTTTTCCGAGTCTCTGCATATTTCCGCGCCAAGTTCGGAATAGTATACCCGCGCCTCCATGCTGTCATCATGGAAGAAAATGCACCCTTCGGTTATTTCCCATGGACACATGTCGCAGTTTTTAAATACCATCGTAATCTGCGGCGTGCCGTCCTCTGCAGTATGTCGGGCAAACTGTATGTTATGCGCCTTCAGATAGGATGAAAATCTTGCTATCATTTCATTCGCTTCCTGGCTGCCCTCGACTTTCTTCTTCCTGATTGCTCTTTGTGACTTTTTCATTCCACCATCCATCTCAAGTATCTTTCCGGTCTGTTCCTGCATCTTTCGTCTCCTCTCTTTCTTCAGGAATAAGCCCTCGGAATCTCCCTTCTGCCTTCTGCAGCGCTTTCTGGAAACCTTTTTCATTGATTCCCCCCTCTTTTCCTGCTCCATGGTTTACCAGAGTCCTGATTTTACCTGTCAGGGTTCCGAGAGCCTATCAGGATTGATAATAGAATCCGCTTCGCCGTTTTTATTATCTACGTCCAATTATACAATCAGAGCGGTTTATAAACCTGCCTAAATCAGGGTGTTCAGATCTTTTTGCAAAAAAAGAGCCAGAAGGCTCCTTTTTTGCTTTGGCTTATTACAGTTCGCATATACATATATTATGGTCCGAATATCTAACTGAATAATTATTACTTTGCGTTATTAAGCAAGAATCTATTACGGCTGCCTGCACATTGCTTATGTCAAAACCGAAACTCTTGTCAATAAAAATATTATCTATAGACGTGCACTCCCGATTATTCGTTATTATATCATTTTTAATCACTCTGACATAATCTTTCCCTTCCAAATCCTGCATGTTTGTATTTGACTTATATTTTAGATCATTCGTATTAAAATCACCAACAATAAATGTAAATTTCGCTCCCTCTGTAGCACCTGCGGCAGAACGTATCTGCTTCCATTGTATATCGTAACTCTGTCCTTCCTTTTCTTTTTTTTCATCATACGCAGTTACATGTATTCCCAATAAGGATATCTTCCCATTTTCCATTTCAATGTATCTGTTGGCCCAATTATGCATCCCATCTTCTTCACCGAAATTGATAAAGCGATTGTCAAAAGTTCTAAGCCTCCACCTGCTTTGCTTCATTGTAATTGCAATCGTAAAATTATTCGACTGCCCATAATTAAAATCCTTTCTCCTGTCCTCTTCCTGCTTTTTGTACTCTTCATTGAACCATGCGTGTACTCCGAAATCTTTCTCAAGGAGTTTTCCCCACCCCTCAAATTCTTTACCCCCCTCCCACTCGTTGCGATTAAAAGGAACCTCCTGCAAAATTGCAATATCATCCTCGGTTTCTATTATCGTTTTAAGCTTCTCGACAATTTTCTGTGCATATACCAATCTTTCCGAAATCTCCAGATCACCTTCATGATACCAATCCCGCGTCCCATTAAACCGATTTACATTCCACGTAACGACTCTCATCTCTCTGCCTCGTACTTTCCAAGCGCGTCTTTCAGCGCGCTTACAACCCTGTCTCTAAAGGACTCCTTCCCAACATGCCCCTTTCCCTTTCCGGCCATATCGAGCACCTGTACACATCCGCTGTACTGCAGAACCCAATAGATAAAACTATTCGTGTTCACTTTGACTTCAATATCATAATAAGCATCTTTATCCGCATCACAGCCTACCACCCTAAAATTGTCGCCGAACCAATCCACAATCTGCGTAAACTGTTCACTGTCCACACGCAGCCTGACAGGCCGCACTTCCCCTGTGAACATATACGGGTTCTCCATTCTGTATTTATACAGATCCGCTGTGTCCCAGATCCCGGCCTCTTCCCTTGTCCTGGCTTCTGCTTTCGTGATGGATACATCCGTCATGAGATCTATGCGGTACAGCTTATACTTTTGCCCTTCGCTCCTTTCCGTATTCAAATCCGCGCCCAACATATAATATCGGCCATTGGAGTATACAACATCATAAGGGGAGCATACCCTCCCGGTCTTTCCATATGGCTTCAATTCAGGCCCTTGTTTCTTATGTATGTACTTATAGATATTCAGGGTGAATTTTACCTTCCGCTTCCTTTTTATCGCTTCCCTGATCAGGTACACCTGTTTCAAGACACGGCCTTCTATATAGCCGATGCTCTCATCTATCTTTTCGTCTCCATGAAAGTATGGCTGGCCTTCCATTCTGTTTCGGTACATGGTCAAATCGGAAAAAGATTTTCCCGCCAACGCCGTTATTCTCTTTGCCAGATTATCCGCTTCTTTCTTAGTCAGTATCTTGCTGTATAAAACAGAATCCATCAGAAACATCCACTCGCTGTCAGATATGGTTTCCTGCATCCAACATCCCAGTATGCGGCCATCTTCTCTGCTCTTCTTACAGAAAATAATTTCCCGTTCCTCAAGATGCCATTCCTTCAGAAGCTCATCGCACTCTTCTTCCGTTACATAGAACTCAGCCATCTCCTCCACAAAGTTCTTAACGGCAGTTTTCCCAATGTTATAGCCCTTTTCATTCACCTTTTCTTCTATGTTTTTCAAGGAAATCGGATGCTCTCTGTCTGCATATTCCCTCAAAATACTGCGGATAGCATCATATTTATTTGGCTCCCCATAAGTTTTTCCTTTCTTCATGCGTTTTCTCCCTTCTGCTTATTTTCCAAAAAATAGGTGGCCAGTTCCGTAAACCGGGTATCCCCGGTGAGGGCCTCCATCAAGTCGCACAAGGCTTCCAGATGGGCGATTTCCTGCCCTCTGCGTTTTTCAAAATTTCCTTCATTCAGATAATCCGCCACAAATGCAATATCGTTTGTAAACCGGCTTCTGGTCTCCGGGGACAGATTGTTCATATGATAAACCGCCAGTTTTGCGTCGTCAGTCAGCTCCAGGTGCTTTGGGGGAACTCCGTTCTTCAGGAGCAGGGAATGAAGATTGCACGGAGGTCCCACCGCGTGGGTTCAAGGCCTCACGGCATTCGCCGGATATACATGCAAACATGTCCGCCCGGCTCCCTGTCCGTGAATTCCATTGTCATACCCGCGGCACTCATCAATTGCCCGTGCAAGCACTGCACAAATCCAACTATGTTGACCTGACTCATTGCCCGCGGGAATAAGGTGCAGAAACAGCAGAGCATATAGTGTCATAAGCCCATGCAGAATTCTATATGCCCGCAGTTTCTGCATGGGCAAGGCAGTACGTGGCCGCATCCGTGAATAAGGCCCTCAACACTTTCTGTTTCGCCAGTCATCACCCCCTCTTTGCTGTTCCTTATTTTGCATTCTATCGATACCACTGCCTCTGTAACTCATACATCGCCTTATATTCCCCCTGGGCTTCAACCAGCTCCTCATGGGTGCCATCCTGCACAATGCGCCCATCCTTCATGACCAGGATCCTGTCCGCAATCTGCGCAGAGGCCAAACGGTGCGTCACTATAATGGAGGTGCAGTTACGCGACAATTTACCAAACTCCTCATACAGATACTTCTCTTCCAGGGCATCTATGGCAGCCGTAGGCTCGTCCAGAATCAAAAGGCTGTTGTTCCGATACATTCCTCTCGCAATTGCAATCCGCTGCCATTGGCCCCCGGAGACTTCCGCCCCTCCGAACTCCCTTCCCAACATGCCGTCCATTCCGCCTGCCCATTCAGGGACTACGCCTGTCTCCCTGCAAATCTGATTCAGCCTGTCCTCCGACTTATCAGCCTCCAGGTCACTGATCCTGACATTCTCACCCAATGACATACTGTAGCGGCAGAACTTCTGAAAAACCGCTGATATTCCGCTTACAATCCGCCGGCCGCCTCTGCACACCCCTCCATAAGAAACCGCTCCCTCTGAAGGGGAATACAGTCCTGCAATAATATGGCACAGCGTACTTTTCCCGCTCCCGTTTTCCCCTACCAACGCAACTGTCTGCCCCCAGGGAATCAGCAGATCGATATCTGAAAGCGCATACTTCCGTTCCCCTGTTTCCGGCTGCGGATATGCAAAAGACACATGCTCCAACCGTATCTCAAATTTTTCAGGCAGTTTTATCTGCTCAGCCTCTTCCTTATCCGTCTTCTGAACCCGGCGGACGCTTTCCTCCTTATCCTCCTTCTGAACCCGGCGGACGCTTTCCTCCCTGACAGCAGGATCAATAAATGAAAGGTAGTTCTTCACCGTCGCCATATTCTCCATCGCTATCGCCAGACGCTCCGATATCACCTCATCCATAAACCCGTAGAACTCACGCAGCGCTGCAAAAACCGCCGCAAACGCGCCGACGGAAATGCTGTCCGTCAAAACATAATAGACCAACATCCCAATAATAATGCCATATGCCGACACAGTTAAAACATTGATACAAAAGTTAATTTTTTCCTTATGAACCTGCATACGAAACTGCAGCCGATTCAGCTTCTTTAACATCCTGTTGTACCTGTCAAAAAAGTATTTGCCGCATCCCCACAGGCGGGTTTCCTTATAATATTCCTTTCCGGTAATGCAGTCCGCATAATAGTCCATCTTTCTCCGGACAGGCGCAGCCTCGCTCTCCAAATGTTCAAATGATATCATGTGAAGCAGCCTTGCTGTCACATTCGGTATGAAAATAACCACAATACTGATACTCAGAACCGGTGCCAGAGAGAACAAATACCACCCCATCATAACAAAGTAAAAAACATAAAAAAATACAATATCTAAAATGGCAGTACTTACCCAAAATACACCTTCGCTGCCGCGGGCTGCTTTGTTGATCTGATCCAATTCATCCGCATATTCAAAAGAAATTGCCTCTTTTTGATCGATTATCTTAAATAAGATCTTATTTGTCTCTTTTGTCACTTTTCGGTTCAGAATTTGCCCGTAACAGTTTGCAACGCCATTCATACTCTGTGCAAAGGCGTATGCCGCTCCCAACAGCAGTATTTTGATGACAAGCCGTGAAATTTCCCCCTGGTTTTCCGAAATCCCGTCAAAAAAATACTGTACGCTCATGACCTGCAGGACCCAGGATACGCCGTGCAGCATCTGCAGCGCCGAATACAAAATGATACTTTTGGGAAATAATCTATATAGAAGCCTGATTCCCACTAAATTATTGTAAATGAAACTTTTATGTCTCATACCAACACCTCTGACTCTCGAACATCTCCTTATAGAGTCCGTTTTCCAGCCCCGCCAAGGCTTCATGGGTTCCCTGCTCCATGATCCTTCCCTGGTCCAATACCAGAATCTCATCTGCCATACGTGCCGCTCCCAGTCTGTGGGTGATGAGAATTGTGAACTTTTTCATGGAATGCTCCTCTTCCATGGCACGTCCTTCTCCCATAGCACATCCTTCCTTCATGGCGCATCCTTCCTCCATGGCGCACTCTTCTTCCATGGCATGCCCTTCCTCCATGGCGCGTCCTTCTTCCATGGCATATCCTTCCTCTATGGAATCCCCCTCGTCCATGGTAACCCGCCGGAACATTTCATACACCTTCGCTTCCCCCTTAGGATCCAAAGCCGCCGTTGGCTCGTCAAGGATATTGATGGGAGCCTCACTATACAAGAGCCTTGCAATCGCCAGTTTCTGCCACTGCCCTCCCGACAGATCCACGCCGTCCTTTTCCAGTTTTCCCAACTGACTGTCCAACCCACGGGGCAGTTTCTGCACGCAGGAATCCAATTCCAGCCTCTCTATAATCTGCTCCAGTAACCGCTCATTTTCATCCTTCCCGTTTCCCACTAAAATGTTATCCCGGAACGACAAAGCATACCGGGCAAAATCCTGAAACACAACGGAAAACATCCACTTCAGCTCCCCATATCGGTAATCCCGCAGGTCCTTTCCATTGATAAAAATATGCCCCTCATAATCCTCATACAGTCCGGTCATCAGCTTTGTCAGCGTGGACTTGCCCACACCATTTTTACCCACTACCGCATAGCATTTACTCCCCTGAAGCACAAAGGAGCAGTCCTTCAACACATATTCTTCCCTTCCCGGATACCTGAAAGACACCTTCCTGAATTCGATTGTCTCCACCTGAAAACCCGGGATTCTGAAGGGTTCCGCTCCGGCATCCTCCTTTTCCTCCATGCCCAGAAAAACGTCCACATCATGCAAATACGCGTTCAAATCTGCCGCCCCCTGCATAATGCCTGCCAGATTCCAGGACATGCCCTGGACAAGATTTAAAATGGAAGTCACAAGGCCCACATATAATCCGTTTGACAGCTTTCCGCTGCTTAAAGCAGGGAGAAGCAGCAGCATAATAATTACCGCAAGTACAACCATTGTCAGCGAACCGCTCTTCATATTGGCATATCTTTTCTTTTCGATAACAGCCTCTTTCCGGTTTGCATACTCACTAAGTCTGTCATATTCCTTCGCTATCTGTCCGGAATAGCCAAACATGGCCCGTTCTTTTGCGTGGTCCCTGTCCGTCAGAATCCCTGCCAGATATTGATATCTCCTCTTAACCTCCACTGCATCCTTTTGCAGGACATAATTCTGTTTTCCGGTCTTATAGGCCAGCGTAAAAAGCGGGACACTCACCAGTAAAATCGCCCCGCCGCTCAGAATGCTTGCCTGCATGACAATGCTCATAAGAGCCGCGCATTTTACAACCAGCTCAATCCCATTACAAACCGTCCGGTACCCGGTCCAAAAGCGATTTTCCACATTATGACAGACTCGGTATATCAACGCGCAGGACTCACTGTCCTCTATGTACCGATATTGAAGTGCCGCCTGTTTTTTCATAAAACGGTTCCGCAATACGGCTTTTAAACGGTTCTGCGCGGACGCATTGACCAGGTTCGTGGCAGAGGGTATCATCTGCTTAAAAATCACGATTCCTAGCAAAATGATAAGAGGAATCATGACCATCCGGACTTCCGCTGCGCCTCCGTATGCCCCTTCCACACGGTTCACAAATTCCGCAATCGCAAGCGTCTGCACCGTCGGCAGAAATGCATTGAGCACTGCGATCAACAGAAGGTATCCTGCATGAAAAGGTATCATTCCGGTCATTTCCCGCAGGAAACTGTAAATATTGTATTTCGGTTTTTCGGGATTTTTCATGTTACTTTTTCCTTCACTTCGCAGTCTTTCCTATAAGGACAACAGCCCTTATCCTTTAAAGTACCACGTCGGCACAGAATTCCGCATATTATCGTACCAGGCCAGAGCCTCCTTCCCCTGGTTCAGCATGATATCCACTTCCCCCTGCCCGAAGGGAATCGCCCAGTATACGGATGAAAGGGTGTTGCTTGCAATATAAAGCGCAAGCAGCCTCCAGAATTCCATCGGCACATGATTATTAAAGTACCCGTTCACCATCCCGGAAGCAAAGAGCGGCGTCTTCTGGGCACACCATACAATCCGGTTGAATTCTTCCCACGGGTCACCGTAATCATTGCGGTTGAAGTCAATAATATAGAGCCTGCTGTCCCGTCCGATCATCATATTTCCGATGTGATAATCGCCGTGCTGATAGGACTGGGGTCTGTTTTTCAGCAGATGCCGGTTCGCGTTTATGTAGTCGATGAAAGCCTGCCCGTTCTCATACTTGATGGGGCACTCGCAGTACTTTTTGATCTTGTGGTCCATCTTCCGGCTGAAGCGGATTTCCCAGTCTTCCTGTTCCGCGGGAGCCGGTATGGAATGGATTTTGCGGAGAATGCGCCCTGCCTCCAGGCCATATGCATACTGCTCCGTGTCGGAACAGCCGGGGATGATTAGTTCGGCATCCTCGCCGTCAATCCAACTCTGAATGGAATAAACGCCTTCCTCACAGGAGCCGAATTCCACTGGCCGGCACATGGGCACGCCAAGAGTGGCAACCTGCTTCATCCTGTCGAATTCGGCCTGCTTTGCATCATACTGTGCAATATCGGAGATTCGCAGAAGGTATTTCCCACCGTTTTCATCGGTAATGCAATACTTTTTGTCATCTGACCAGCCTTTGTCAATCGGGTCTTTTGAAATGTAATTCTTCATCCTGTTATTCCTCTTTTCTGCTGAGCGAAATCCCAGAAGATTATCATTTTATTTTTCCTGTTGAAAGACACCGGGACATATGGTATGATAACAACGGGGTGGGAAACCAGCCAGGGGTGTTGGCTGTATGGTCAGCCGTTCGCCTTTCGCCAAAATGAGTACATTTTGAGAACTTCCTGTATCCTGGAGGTGATACATATATGGAAAATATAACCGAAAGGCTTATTTGATGTTAGATACAATCTTAAAGGTTGTGAGCATTCTCTCTGCAACTGTGAATATTGTCACAAAAGCAGTTGAAATGTTCCGCACTACAAAAGATGAACATCAAAAAAACAACCGCCCACGCCAAAGGTAAGGTTGTTTTTTGATTAACAAACGATAAAGGCGAACCGTTTCAGTCAAACACCTTTTAACAAGCTTAGTTTAGCATTTTCACCAAACCATGTCAAGCCATTTCCGCAAAAAAGCTGTACATTCATCCTGATTCAGCATCCGACTGCCCGATACCTTAAAGCCTGTCAGCGTTGCCCTTGTCCATTCATAGCCTTCCTCTTCCTCCATGAATTCCGGCTGCCCGACAACACTATCTGCGACACTTTTTTAACCGCCGATTAAATATGACTTTCCCGCAAAGCTCTGTACATAAGATGAAAATATCAATATAATAAAAACAGAATACCGCAAAGGTACAGCACAGTTCCAAAAATTTCAAATCCGGAAAGGACAGCATATGAACATCTACATCGGCGAAAACATTAAAAGGCTGCGTCTGAACAGGCAGATTACCCAGGAACAGCTCTCGGTTGCCATGAGCGTCTCCTGCGCCGCCGTAAGCAAATGGGAGCGGGGCGAAACGCTGCCAGACATCTCTCTGCTGCCTCTGCTGGCCCATTATTTTTCCGTATCCATCGATGAGCTCATGGGGTATGATGCGGCACGGATTGAAGAGGAAATCCAACATTTCATGGATGAGCACGGCAGGCTGTTCCGGGCAGGAAAACGGGAAGAATATACCCGGCTGTCCGAGAAAGCCTACCGGGAATATCCGAATGACTACAGAATTATAAATTATTATATGTGGGACAAGGTTGGAGATTATACGGACAATGACCCCCAGGTACTCCTGGCCAATCAGGATGAGCTGCTGTTCCTCTGCCGCAGGACACTGGAGGGCTGCGCCGATACGTTCCTGCGGATGGATGCCGTCAACATGCAGGGCAAAATCCTCCATGCCCAGGGGCGGACCCAGGAGGCGGTGGCCCTGTACAAAAAAGAAATTCCCGACTGGTATCTGACCTGCGGCCAGAAGACGGAACAGCTTTTTGCCAAAGACACGCCGGAGTACGCCCGTCAGCTTCGGTTCAATCTGCTGGAACTGGGGGCCTTCACCGTGAATAAAAAGTGCAGTGAACTATGGTTCTGCCACGGCCTTTCCCTGGCGGAAAAAGGGGAGGCGGCTCTGGAACTCTGCGCGGCCCTGGAGCAGCTACGGAGAACGGTCTTCTGCGGCGAGACGGACTATTACCTTGGCGGATTTGCGTCAGGCATGGCCCGAAAATTGCGGAAGGCAGGAGGTGACGAGGCCGTAACGGAGCGGCTTTGCAGAATCGGTCAGGAGGCAATAGAACGTTTCCGTGCATACAGTGAGTCTGACCCGGCGGCAAGGGAAGTCCTGAATTGTGATTTCATGGATTTTCCATAATGTACTGCCGCATCCAGGAAAGTGTTACGGCGAGTGAAAAGACATGCCCCAGGCAGGCGGGAAGGGAACATAATGAAAATATCAGAACGGAACAATCCTTTTCGGAAAAAAGTGGCAGGAATTGCGGTCACATCCTTTCTGCTGTCCATGCTACTTCAGGCAGTGTCCCTGATTCCGGTAATGATGATGCCGGCAGTGGTTGATACCTACATTCCGGCAGGAGAAACCGGGAAGGTGGTCTGCAGCATCCTTGCCTTCTGCGGCATTCCCGTACTGGTGACCTTCGGCCACAACTGGTATCAGTATTACCTGATGCTCCAAAGCCGCAGGCTCATCGCCCGGGTAAACCTGGAGTGCTTTGACAAGCTGATTCACCAACCCATGGCTTTTTTTGACGAAAATCACTCTGCGGAACTGGCGAAAAAAGCTTCCGCAGACATTGTGTCATACATCGCGGTGTGGACCATAGACCTGCCCAAATTAATGTCCAACGCGGTCAGCGGGGTTCTGGTTTTTCTCCTGCTGTGCCGGGTTCATGTTCTGATTGCCCTGTTTCAGGTGCTGTATATTCCGGTGAGCCTGATACTCATGAAACTGGTGGGAAACCTGCTTCAGCAGCTGATTGCCAGGGTGGTGGACTTCAATGCACAATACCAGAAGCAGATGCAGGAGGCCTTCCGCTCCATACGTCTGGTGAAAGCCCAGGTAACGGAGGAGCAGGAGGACAGGAAGGTGGAAGACATCCAGAAGGGCATGCTGAAAATCTGGGGCAGGGTGGCATTTTTCGACAATTTTGTGGGCGGCATCTCCCATACCCTGATGCCGGGATTTTTTCATGGGGCGACTTTTATCATGGCGGCCCTTCTGTCAGCCCTGCAGGTGATTTCCATCGGCTATATGACGGCAGCAGTGGGCTACGCCTCCAGAATACATGATATTTTTACCAATCTGATTTCCACTTACAATGGATACAAGAAAGCCAGAGGCCAGGTTTCGGCCATACAGGGATATCTGAAACTGGAGGACGAACGGGACAATGCCGGAACTGGCAGATGGCGGTTCGAACGGGAAATTGTATTCGATGATGTGACATTTCGGTATCCGAGCGCGGAAAAGGATATTCTGCAGCATAAAAATTTCAGGATAAAGAAAGGGGACTGGGTGGGTATCACGGGGCCCAGCGGCATCGGAAAAAGCACGATTCTGGAACTGCTGCTGCGGTTTTATGAGCCGGATGGGGGACGCTTCCTGGCGGACGGGCAGCCCATGGAGGAAATCAATCTCTACGAGCTGCGCAGGGCCGTCTCCTATGTGCCCCAGGAACCTGTACTGCGGCAGGGGACGATTCGGGACAATCTCCTGTCTGCCAGACCGGATGCCACCCAGGAAGAGCTGCTGTGCGCCGCGGAAAGAACCGGCATACTGGCAGCAATCGAGGGCGGACTGGACCGGGAAGTCGGAGAACAGGGCATGGCGCTGTCCGGTGGGGAAAGGCAGCGGATTGCCATTGCCAGGTGCCTTTTGGACGGCAGGAAGCTGATTCTCCTGGACGAGGCCACCAGTCAGATGGATGCCGCCGCCCAGGATACCATGGCTAGGGTGCTTCGCCAGGAACAGAAGGCCAGAGGTGCTACCGTGCTGAGTGTGGCCCACCGGACGGAGTTTAACCGGTTTGCGGATGAGACGATTCGGGTGGAGTGAATGGACTGCGGATGGAACCGTTACTGCTGCTCTTCATCCCGGTCATCCTGCACCGGTCGGGAAAACGACTCTGGACCGGCGGCTTTTTGCCGGCTTAATCCTCACAGCCGTCCACAATCCGCCGGATTTCCGAGATTTCATCAAAATCCGCTTCCGAGATACAGACCCCCATCTCCGGCATTGCATGGACAACCATTCCCTCTCCAAGGTAAATGGCCGCATGGGCAGGTGTCTCATAAAAAATCAGATCCCCGGGCTGCGCGCTGTCCAATGTTTCCACCTCTGTCCCGATTTCGCGCTGCCCTGTGGTGTTATGGGGCAGGCTGACTCCGAAATGGGCATAGACACTCTTCGTAAAACCGGAGCTGTCCGTCCCCTGCGTCAGGCTCTCCTCTCCCCATGCATAGGGATTCCCCACGAACTGCAGCGCATATTCTGCGGCTTCCGCCCCCCATGGATTTCCTTCCCCTGCCTCCACTTCAAAAGAATCATCCAACTCCGCAGAAAGCTTCTCCTTCGCATAATCAGACTCAAAGCCCAGAGCCGCAATATATTCCGCAGCCTTTTCCGGATTTGCCTTCGAGGCATCCACCGGCAGGGCAAACAGGGCATTCAGGCCCTCATACTCCTCATTCCTGCTGATTTCCCCCGTCGCCTCATCATAGCGGTAAGCCTCTCTGTTATAGAAGGTTCCCTCCGTAACGCACAGATACAGGTCATGGTCCGCAAAAATCTCCACATTGTCGCATTCTATCAGCCTGTACAAAACGCCGTCTTCCGTTATATCGGTGTAATTTCCTGCCATGCCCGCCAGGTTGTACAAGGCCGGATTATAGCCGCCGATCAGGGGCGAGGCGAACAATTCCGGTTTGCCGGCGCAAATCGGCTCGCAAGCGCTTCGCTCTTTGCCCGTATCGCCGCTTGAAAGGTTTCGGCTCAATTCCGTTTTGCCATAAGCCTCCTGTGAGCCATCCGGCATCGCCATCCCGTTCCCGTTCTCCACGGCGATTACGGCATAGGTTCTGTCCCCGGCTATGGAACCATTGTGCTCATGGGGATATGCCGACAGCGCCTCCCCGGAAACAATGCCCAATAATATAACTCTGTAATCCCCGCAGCTCTGGGTCTCATTTATCAGAAGAGCCTGCTCACCGGCGAATGCCTCTGCCAGTGAAATATCCCCTGCACTCCCCGCCACCTCGGAAGACGACAGGTACCGCCACGCCGCATATACGGTTATGGAACTCACACACAATACCACTGCCGCAGCCGAGGCTACAGCGGTTAATTTTCCTGTCCTTTTTGCTGTCATTGTCCTCTGTGTTATTTCCCGCTGTGTCATTGCCCTCTGCTCTTTCGCATGGTTTACTATTTTCCGGTTCAACCGCAAGTCCGCCTCGTCCCTGGGCATCAGGGCATTTCTCAATGCATCATCCAGTTTCTTATCCATTTAAAACATCCTCCAATTCTTTTTTTAGAATTCTCCGGGCCCGATGTAATCTGCTGAGTACGGTGCCTGCAGGTATCTTCACCGTTTCGGCAATCTGTGCTGTCGACAGGTCTTCCATATAAAAAAGGAGTACCACAATCTTTAGTTTATCCGGCAGTTTATTTACCGCCGTTCGGACAGACATATCCTTCTCCTGTCGGGCAATCCGCTCCTCCGGCGACGGTTCCGCGGACTTTGCCATATCGGCATCCCGTTCCTCCGCAATGGGCTGTATATCCACAATCCGTCTCCTCCAGGCGTATTTCCTTTTTCTGTTCTTCCAGATGCGCAGTGCGATGGAAAGAAAATAGCTCTTCGGATTATTGCCGAATTCGATTTTTTCCTTACATTCCACAGCCGTCAAAAAAGTGTCCTGATACAAATCGTCAGCCTCCTGCGGACTGCCGGTGAGATACAGGCAGAAAGAATAGATATCCTTATTGTATTTGTCTATGCACATCTCAAGCTCTTGTTTTGTCATTGGGTTCTTCCTCTAAGACGTCTTATCCGGGCTGCAGCGCTTTTGCCTTTCACTTATACATTGTAATAACTTTCGAATTTATTCAGGATTTATTTGTTTTTCATGGAGCATGGAATGCCCTTCCGCACGGTCCGCCGCGCAGCCTCTGCGCTGTGTCGGCGGCAGGCTTCCGTATGCGGTCTGAGCAATGCGAACTTCGCAATGCGAATTTCGCATAGAAAAATCCTCCTTGCCCGGGATGGTTCCCAGGAACAAGGAGGATTTAGAAAAACTGAATATTTCCCTACTTAAGCTTTTCCCCCGAAACAGCCGCCTCAAAACTCCCAAATATGTCCTCATACGAAAATCCAAGCACAAGCTTCAGTATAACAAAGTCAGACGCAAATATGTTACGGCTGCCCTGTTCGATTTTCGAATAAGTTGATTCCGACATATTGCTCCCATATAAGTTCGCCTTCCGCACAACATCCATTTGCGTATAACCTGCACGCTTTCTGAAAGTTTTCAATGTTTCTCCAATAGGTATGTCAAAGATTATTTTCGTCATATCATCTTCCTTTCCAAATCAGTTCACCCCTATGCGGCTAACGTGCTGCATTGGGACGGAATTATGAGGAATGCCGATTCCTTATCCGGTTTTACAAAAAATCCCCGTCTGAAAAGTCCCTGTCCCATCCCCGCATCTGCAGGAAAACTGCATATGGGTCCCCTTCACCTGCAAAAGCCCCTGCCCCTCCAGGGCACGGACCAGTCCTGCATATGCACCGTCGTCCTCATAGCGCTCCACACTGACCAGATACCCCTGGGGCTTTATCAGCGCCGAAAGCGCACCCGCATACTGCCTGTGCCTCTGTTCCTGCTCCTGTGCCGTCAGGGGTGCTGTCGTATTTTCCTTACAGAGAGGCCTCCATGCCACATTTTCGTGCACCGTACGGCAGGAAAGCAGTGTTCCGAATGCGCCGCCTCCATTGCATGCCGCTTTTTGTCCCGTATTGCAGAAACGCTCATGCGTTATACATTTCATCCGGCTGATATTTTCATCCACGTGCATGAAATGCGC
>CAJTSY010000047.1:1426-3450 GCA_910578995.1 uncultured Acetatifactor sp. | reverse complement strand
ACTATACATTCCGGACGCATCACACATAAATTGCACATTCTGCAGCCCAAGCTCCCCCGCAAGCTCTCCTGCCACGCAGACCGCCTCCCGGGATAAATCTAGTCCCATAACATTGAAATCCGGATGCTTCAGGGCAAGGAAGCAGGTGAGAATCCCGTTCCCGCAGCCAATGTCCATAATATCCCCCGAAAAATAAGTATCGTATTCCAACAGATACTCCGCAGCTCTCTTAAAAAACACACGGTCATAAAAAGAAGCCGCCAGGAGGCTCATCTGCAGGCTCTGGTTCAGATACGCCACAAGCTCCTCCTGGCGGTGAAGGTATACCGTATTGCCTGTCCCGTAAAACAGACGCTCTTCTGAACGTCCAAACAGTTCATCCAGACGCTCTATATGCCTTCCGCCCTCTTCCTGCCCAAAAGTCTCCAATAATGCCGTATCCAACCTGGTAATCTTCCGGATGCCTATTCGGGAAAAATATTCCCTGATGTCCTGATTCTGCATACAATTCCCTCATTTTCGTCGTTTATTACATTAAGTTTTATATTTATCTTCTGCCTTATTCCTACACTTCCGCATTGCCAAAGGGCATGCTTTATAATTTTTCAATTGATCTGTTTTAAGTTTATCACCAATCTTAGAAAAATTAAATACATGGTACATTTTTTAACTTAATTTTCTCATTTTCTGAGAAATAATCCGCACTGGCAACGCCAAAAAACTATCTCAGTATACACTATCTTCTTAGGAATTGTGAAGAAATATATCTGCACTTTCAGGAACGAAACGCCAGTATATATGCGCCTTCCCGTGAGGAAGACTGATTTATTTCGTAACACTTCCTTACCGTCCGTAGCGGATTTGCAGCCACATACGGCAATAGCATAGCTTTTTCGAAAACCGGATGCTATAATGTTGACGTGGGAAGGACATCCGATCAGCTTCTGATTCCATACGCGATGGTGCGCATGGGACACCTTTTATCAGAACTGCGGCATACAGGGAGGTGAAATTTTGAAAGTCGAGCTAAACATAGACCCTTCCGCATTGGAAACAAAAGTCCTGATTACCGCCCGGGAGCAAAGCAGAACAGTGGACGCTCTCTATGAGCATATCACGGCGTTTGGCAAAAAGGGCCTGGAAACCCTGACGGCATACAGAGACGACATGGCCAGGATCGTAAACGTGGCTGATATTTTCCGCATTTATACGGGAAATCAGAAAGTCTACATCCAGACGCCCCAGGGCGAATACACCATACGGCGCCGCTTGTATGAACTGGAAGCGGTTCTGGATAAAAGACAGTTTCTCCGCATCTCCAATTCGGAAATTGTGAACATGAAAAAAATTCAGGATATAGACCTGCGCATAACCGGAAGAATCTGCATTCAGTTTGCCGATGGTTCCCAGACTTATGTCTCCAGAAGGTACATCCCGAAAATCAAAAAATGCTTAGGAATATGAGGTGATATTTTGAAAAAGGAATTTTTGAAGTCTGCGGTAACGGGGTTTCTGCTTGGATGTTTTGCCTGTCTGCTGTTTTCCGTTGCGTTGTCGCTGCGCATGGGTACGGGGAATTTTTATTTTGTTCTGCCCGCCCTGGCCGACATTTACCATAAGGAACTGACCGCCGCGCTTATACAGATGACCGCATTCTGCTGGTTCGGAACTGCCTGCGGAATTGCTTACCGGTTCAGCGAAAACAGGGAGCTGCCGCCGGCGAAGCAGGGCGCAGGATACCTGGTTTCCCTCACGGTGGGGCTAGTGCCCGCAGCTGTGACGGGACAATGGTTTAAACATATTTTTATAGGTATATTCAGTTATTGCATCATCATTGCCGTTGCCTCCCTCCTTATCTTTGCGGTTGGATTGGTGAAATTGAACCGCGATGTGGAGAAAATCAGGCAGGCTATCGGCATTAAGGAATTACCTGCGGTAATTCCTACAGAATTGTCTGAGGCAGTTGCCAAAGAAAAGTCTGCAGCAAATCCCACGGATAAGTCCACAGCAGTTCCCAAGGATAA
>CAJTSY010000047.1:0-1326 GCA_910578995.1 uncultured Acetatifactor sp. | reverse complement strand
AAGAAAAGTCTGCAGCAAATCCCACGGATAAGTCCACAGCAGTTCCCAAGGATAAGCCCGCAGCAGTTCCCAAGGATAAGCCCGCAGCAGTTCCCAAGGATAAACTTACCATAGTTCCTGCGGAAATGTCTGTAGAAATTCTAAAAAAATGTGTACAGCAAATGCTGACAAGGAGGTTCCCCATGAAAAGAAATAATTTAAAACGACGTTTGAGATGCAATCTAAAATACAATTTGCTTGTTACTTTATCATCAAAACAAATTATCCTCTGGCTATGCGCAAACTACGGATTGTTTCTTCTGGCATTCTTCACTTTAGGCTTTTTGATAACAAACATGTAGTCATCGTCAACTTTATCCTGGACGCAGCGCTCTGTACCCTGTCGCTGCTCCTCAACATCACCCTGTTCTTCCCGAAGCACAAAACCCCCATCGCGGGCAAAATCGGTCTCCTGTTTGCCACGCTCTGTTTTGCGGCGTTTACTTACTTTGCGTTCCTGATGCCGGAGAACGGCCTGCCCCCGGTCTTATTCGGCTAATCCATTAAAAACTGCTGTAAAACCGGGCATTTCGACAGCAGTCCCCGGTTTTTCCCGAATTAATGTTAATATACGGTGCAGACCAGTTCGAACTCCAGTTTTCCATAGGGTTCGTGTATGCGTCCGACTGCTTCAGCTGACACTGCGACCGCTGCTCCTCGTATGGTTTTTCCCTGCGGGGTTTGGCGAATTCTGCCTGAAGTTCAGGAGCCGTGGACGGCATTGCGCTTCTTCCAATATTCACCCCTGCTTCGAAGCTTCCGTGAATTGCCTTTTATAACGCTCAAGTTCTGCACGGAGCCTCAATACTTCTGTCTCCGCCAGCTCTGCTCTCTGTCGTTCCTTTTCCTTTGCTTTCCGTTCCTTTTCCTTTGCCTGCCGTTCCTTTTCCTTTGCCTTCCTTTCGCGTTCCGTGTTGGCGCGCTCCTCCTCACGGGCTTCTTCCCGCGCCTCTTCCCGCTCAAGCTCTATACGCCTGTCAAATGTATAATCCAATTGCGTCACCTTTGTCACCTCCCCGCGGTGCCGTATCAGAAATTCCCGCAGTACATCCTCTTTAATGCAGCGGTCTATAGCTTTATTTATCGCTTTTCCCAAATCCTTCTCAGGATACTTTCCCATGTACTCCCGCACATAATTTACAAAGGTCATGTACTGCCGTAAAACGCTGCATTCCGACAGCAGCTTATGGTTCTTTCCTGTATTGATATTATATACTGTACAGACCAACTCTAGCTCCGGTTCTTCCATGGGGTTTGCATACGCGTCCGACAGCTTCAATTTATACT
>CAJTSY010000046.1:8656-27799 GCA_910578995.1 uncultured Acetatifactor sp. | reverse complement strand
TCGAACTCTATCGTAGCTGGCGGCTTCGGACTCATATCATAGCACACCCTGTTCACATTCTTCACTTCCGCCAATATCCTCCCCGTAATCCTCTCCAACACATCCCAGTCCACCTTCTCCACAGAAGCCGTCATGGCGTCCACCGTATTAATGGCCCGGATGATCACCATGTACTCAAACACCCTGGCGTTATTCTTCATACCCACAGACTTGAAATCAGGCACCACCGTAAAGTACTGCCACACCTTCTTATCCAGACCTGCCCTGGCGAATTCCTCCCGCAGGATGGCGTCAGCTTCCCGAACAGCCTCCAGTCTGTCCCTGGTGATCGCCCCAAGGCACCTCACGCCCAGTCCCGGTCCGGGAAAGGGCTGACGGTAAACCATGTCATGGGGCAGTCCCAGTTCCACACCGCAGGCCCGCACTTCATCCTTGAACAGCTGTTTCAGCGGCTCCACCAGTTCGAACTTCAGGTCTTCCGGCAGTCCGCCCACATTATGATGGGATTTCACCATCTTGGCCGTCTTGGTTCCGCTCTCAATGATATCGGGATAAATGGTGCCCTGGCCCAGGAAGTCGATTCCCTCCAGTTTCCTGGCCTCCTCCTCGAAAACACGTATAAATTCGCCGCCGATGATCTTGCGTTTCTGTTCCGGATCGGCCACCCCGAAAAGTTTCCCCAGAAAACGCTCGGAGGCATCCACGTAAATCAGATTGGCATGGAGCTGATCACGGAAAACCTTTACCACGCTTTCAGACTCGTTTTTGCGCATAAGCCCGTGGTTTACATGAACGCAGGTCAGCTGTATTCCGATGGCCCTGATCAGCATGGCGGCCACCACGGATGAATCCACTCCGCCGGACAGGGCTAACAGCACTTTCCTGTCCCCCACCTGCTGCCGGATCAATTCCACCTGGTCCTCAATGAAATTCTTCATATTCCAGTTTGCTTCCGCCTGGCATGTATCGAACAGGAACTTTTTCAGAGTCTCCTGATCCGGCAGCGTCTCCAGGCGAGTCTCGCACTTAGACTGGGGATAGTCGATGGAGATCATGGGACAGCCCAGTTCATAAAGTTCCGGACGCACCTCCACTGCCTGTCCGTCCACAACACGGTTCTCGCCGCCGTTCAAAATGATGCCCTTTACGTTGGGCAGAGCGCGCAGCGCCTCCACAGTGATGTCATGGGGATAAATCTCACTGTATACGCCCAGATCGCGGATCTCCCTGGCCAGAACCGTATTCTGTGTGCTGCCCAGGTCCAAAATTACGATCATATCCTGTTTCATAAATCGTATCTCCTTTTTCTATATTTTTATTTCATTACTATTGCTGCCTTTTCTCCTGCCGGAAAGCCGTTATCTCATGCTAATTTCACTTTAAAATCTGCCCTGACGGCCAACGTTCATAATAAGGTTTCAGGATCGCATCCCAGTCCCCCTCAAATTCCTTTAACTCAAAATGCTTTTCCTCTGTCCTGCCGTATACGCTCCACACCTGATCTATGCGGTCTGGCGGCATTTCGACCGGATTCCCGTCAGCATCTGTAACCGCCCAGATAATGGAATCATCGTCAAGAAGTAACTCCACACTTCCCTGCAGCCATTCGGCATCATAGTCCCTCTGCGTATTTATATGAACATCGTGAACCCTGACAAACCGCAGCAGCACGCCTTCCGTCATAGTATCATATTATAGGAAGCAAGAACGGCTTCCTATAATCGAATGCGGCGCAAAGGACGCGCCTTTTATCAGAAGCAAAGTGCATGATTGCAACTTAAAAAGTTGTCAATGCCTTTTTCGGTTTTTTCCACCTCATACCATACTGCCATTCCAACTCCTGCGTTCTCTCATCAGGATAAAAAACGCTATACTGCCGCCACCGTCAGCGCAATCTTCTCCACTTTCCGCCCCGTCAGCTTCTCGCTCCTGGCATCCGGAGCCTGGCCGCCGATATACACACTGGCCTGGCCTTCTTCAATCCGCAGCTTCCCTTCCTCGTCATACAGCCCGAACCGCTCCGCCGGCAGGTGAATCTCCGCCATCTTCTCCTCACCGGGCTCCAGGTGCAGCTTGCAGATCCCCTTCAGCTGCGCGTTGGGCGTGCCTTCCCGCTCGATCTTCACATACGCCTGGACGGTCTCGCCTCCGGCCATGGAACCGGTATTCTTCACGGGAACCCGGATAGTAATGCCCTTCTCCGTAACCTCCCTGCAGTCCGCCTCCGCCTTTCCGTAAGCAAAGCTTGTATAGGACAGCCCGTAACCAAAAGGATACAGCGCCTCCCCCGTCATGTAGCGGTAAGTCCTTCCCTTCATATTATAATCTGTAAAGTCAGGCAGTTCCTCGCAGGAGCGGTAGAACGTAACAGGCAGCTTTCCCTCCGGGCATCTGGCGCCGAAGAGGATCTCCGCGATGGCGCGTCCGCCCTCCGCACCGGGATACCATCCCTGCAGAATGGCCGGAACATGCTCGTCCGCCCAGTTCACCGCCAGAGCGCTTCCGGACAGCAGCACAAGGATTGTCGGTTTCCCGCTGGCGTAAACTGCCTCCAGAATATCCTCCTGCAGCCCGGGCAGGTTCAGATTCGGCTTATCCCCGCTGCCATACTCATTGTTGGCATCGCCCTGCTCACCCTCCAGGCTGGCATCCAGTCCCAGGCAGACCACCACCACATCGCTGCAGTCACATACACCCTTCACCTCCGCCAGGCGGTCATGCTTCTCCGCCAGACCTTCCACTTTGTCATGATACAGGTGGCATCCTTCCGAAAACATGACACGAGCGTCATTTCCCACATATTCCTGAATTCCCTCAGAAATCGTCCAATATCTGGAAGCCGTTCCCTCATAATTGCCCACCAGGGCCTTCCGGTTGTTGGCATTGGGTCCGATGACGCCGATGGTTTTAATGGTGGATTTATCCAACGGCAATATGCCGTCATTCTTCAGCAGCACCACGCTCTTCGCCGCCGCATCCCGGTTCAGCTTCCTCATGGGTTCGCTGTCCACCACGCTGTAGGGAATCTTGTCATAAGGATTCTCCTCCCTCTGGTCCAGTACGCCCAATTTCATCCGAGCCGCAAACAGATTCACCAGAGCCTCGTCCAGGCGCTTTTCGTCCACCAGGCCTTCCCGCACCGCCTGTTTCAGGAAATGGAACATATGGCCGCAATTTAAGTCGCAGCCGTTGTTCATGGCCATAGCCGCGGACTCCATGGGCGTGTCCGTAACGTGGTGCCCCTCATGGAAATCCCAGATAGCGCCGCAGTCGCTGACCACATGTCCCTCAAAACCGAACTCGCCCCGCAGGATCTCCTCCAACAGTTCATGATTGCCGCAACAGGGTATGCCGTTGATACAGTTGTAAGCCCCCATCACAGCCTCCACATGCCCCTCCTGGACACAGGCCTTGAAGGCGGCCAGGTAAGTCTCGTACAAATCTTGTTTTCCTACCACGGCATTGAAACTGTGGCGGATCCCTTCCGGGCCGCTGTGGACGGCGATGTGCTTCACACAGGCGGCCGCTTTCAGAAATTTTTCATCATGGCCCTGAAGCCCCCTGATATAGCCGATGCCCATCCGGGAGGTCAGATAAGGATCCTCCCCGAAGGTCTCATGCCCCCTGCCCCATCTGGGATCCCTGAAGATATTGATATTCGGCGACCAGAAGGTGAGCCCCTTATAAAGTCCCGTATCCCCTTCCGCCTGCTGCATGTTGAACTTGGCCCGCCCTTCCGTGGAGACGGCATCCCCCACCTGCTCCAGCAGTTCCTCGTCAAAAGTAGCCGCCAGCCCGATGGCCTGAGGGAATACGGTAGCCACACCCGCCCTTGCCACGCCGTGAAGGGCCTCATTCCACCAGTTGTAGGCCTTGATGCCCAATCGCTCCACCGCCGGAGCCTGGTTCAGCGTCTGCTCCACCTTCTCCTCCAGGGTCATCTGGGCCACCAGTTCCCTGGCCCGCTCCCTGTACTCCCTGATCTTCTCATTATTTTCCGCAATTTCCATTCTTAACCTCATTTCCGCGTATATTCCGCTAAATTAATTAAGCGCTTAATAAGGGCGTTCCACTCTCCCAGTGACAGCAGCTTTGGCCCATCCCCCCATCTATGGCAAGGCGGGATCACAGCAGGATCGCCGTCATTGCATTATCTGAAAAACTCACCTACTCGTCTCCATTTCTGTCGGCGCTATTGGCCAACGCAAAGGGAAATACCTTTCCGGCTCCCTTTTTCCTAAGCGTGTTGAAAGACTTTCGCTCACTCTTTTATCTTTTTTACATATGCGCCGCCTTCCCTGGAAAAACCCATTTTCTTCAGATATGCCTCATGCTTCAAAGGCTCCTGGAAGTAAGCCAGGCTGCGTGCCCCCAGTTCCGGCAGGCGGGAATACAGGTATTTTCCCACAGAACAGTCTCTGTACTCCGGCGTGGAATAATCCAGCAGAATTTCCAGGATGCCGTCCTCCCGCCATTTTCCGAGCAGAATACCCGCAGGGGTCATATCATGGCAGATGAAGCAGACCACGTCCGCCTCCTCCGCAGTAATCCGCATTCCGGGAAAACAGACCCCAATGTCCTCTCTGTAGTGCTCCAGGAAAGCCCGCAGCAGGCAACTGTCCTTTTTTTCCTCGACCAGGGTGTAATGCCTGTCCGGATGCCGCAGACGCACCAGATAATAGAGATTGATCCCCACCAGGCAGAAATTCATCAGCGCGGTGGGATAGGAATGGATCAGCAGCGCATACACCGCAAAAATCAGGCCGCCCACGGAATTGATTACCCGAAGTTTCACCACGGAAGCCATCAAGAAGGAAACCAACACCAGCAACGAGCCCAGATAGCCTATCATTTCTATGATCATGGAAGTATTCATACGCCCTCTCCTCCTCCAGCCGCTTTAACGGCTATTCCTGCACATTATCAAAAAACCTCCTGTTCTTCCATACGCATTCCAGAGCAGAAACAAATCAGCAGGCAGACCTCCCCTGCAAATTACAAATAAGGAGCGGCATTGACCGCTCCCTTAATGATGGCCATTCAGACAACCGGCTGAACCGTCCCCATAAAATTTATAATTTCAACCCCTTCAGAAGATCCGCCAGAGATGTCCCCACAGACTTGCCGGAACTGTACTGAGCCGCCACCTTCTCCTCCACGGGATCCGGCTCCGCGTTCTCCTCCACCGCCTTCATGCTCAGGCTGATCTTGTTATTGTTGGTGTTCAGCACCTTGGCCTTCACCGTGTCGCCCACCTTCAGCACCTCGGAGGGATTCTTGATCCGCTTCTGGCTGATCTGGGAAATGTGCACCAGGCCGCTTAATCCGCCTCCCAGATCCACGAAAGCGCCGTAAGGCATCAGGCTCTCCACTTTTCCTTCCAGTACGGTGCCGGGAGCCAGCATGGCGATCTTCCGGTTCATCTTCTCCGCCTCCCTCTCCTTCAGCACATCCCGGGCGGAAAGCACCAGTTTCTTCCTGTCCTTCTCCACGGTAATCACACGCACGTCCAGTGTCTGTCCCACGAAGGTATTCAAATCCTCCACATAGGACAGGGACAGATGGGACGCGGGAATAAAGGCCCTGATTCCTTCCAGGTATCCCACCACGCCTTTGTTCACCACTTCGCTGACCTTCACGGGCAGGATCGTCTTCTCTTCCAGATAGGCGTTCAGTTTGTCCCATCCCACCACTTCGGCTGCTTCCACACAGGACAGGAGGATGTTGCCTGCGCCGTCATCCCGCTTTACCACGGTTCCCTGTATCTTATCCCCTACATGCACATCCGTCATCAGGGAAAAGGAAGGATCCCTGCTCATGTCAGCAGCCTTGATAATGCCGGGCGCATAGTAATTCAAATCCAGTGTGACTTCTTCCTCATTTACATGGATCACGGTGCCGGAAAGCAGATCACCCTCGTTGATCTTGCGGAAGGATGCCTCCAGTTCCTTGTCGTAGTCTGCCATAGTTTCTGCGGGCTCCGCAGATACATCGGCTTCTGCCTCCTGCGCAGGCATGCCGGCTTCTGCCTGCTGCGCAGCTGTCTCTCCGGCCGCGGCAGTCTCTGCCTGTTCCGTAGTTTCCTCCGCCGCGGGAACTGCGGCTTCCGTCTTCTCTACAGTTCCCTCCACTGCGGGCGCCGCGGTCTCCGTTTCTGCCGCGTTTACGGCTTCCCCCGCTTCCGTGATGTTGTTTTTGATTTCTGTTTCCATAGTACGCCTCCTACTCTTCCGTTACAGCCCCCTCAGATTTCACAGTGCGGTATTACCGGCCATGCAGGCTGTGCGGTAATTGGTATATAGATTATTCTATCACGCATACAGGGAAAAGTACAATAGGTTTCCTGTATTTTTATCAACTATGCGCCTGCCGGATGCGTCTCCAGCTTTCGGAACAGCCTCACAAGCACAAAACCGGCGATAATGGCAAGCAGGAATTCTGCCGTAACCTGGGCGTAGGGCAGTCCATAGAGGGGGAATATTTTATTCAGAATAAACAATGCCGGAATTTCGAATACAATCTTTCTCAATATGGCAAACAGCAATGCCTTGTTTCCCATTCCGGTGGCCTGGAATACGCCCACTGCCAGGAAATCCACGCACATGAAAGGAAGCTGCAGGCACATCCCCCGCAGAAAATGGCTTCCATAGGCCACGATCACCTCATTATCCATGAACATCCTTACGAGCGCCCCCGCAAAGATCAGGTATCCCGCCGAGATAACAACCACACAGCAGATTCCCAGCTTCATGCTGTACAGAATCGTATCCTTCATGCGGCGGTAGTTTTTGCTGGCGTAGGTATAACCCACCAGGGGGAGTATCCCCTGGAACATGCCGAAAAACAGGTTCAGCGGCACCATGTTGATCTTCTGGGCTATTCCCATGGAAGCAACCACATCGGAGCCGAAGGATGCGGAAAAATTGTTCAGCAGGGTCATACTGGTCACATTCAGCAGGTTCTGGATGCAGGCGGGAATCCCCACCGCAAATATCCCCAGAAGAATGGTTTTATCAAAGGAAAACAGCTTCGGCGACACGGACACATAAGTTTTCCCCCTCCTGACGAACAGCAGCACGAAGAAATAGCAGCAGGCCAGCGTGTTGCCCAGGAAAGTGGCCAGTCCGGCGCCCGCCGCCCCCATATTCAGGCCCCAGGGCAGGATAAAAATGGGATCCAGAATCATATTCAGGACACATCCGCTGATGGTTCCGATACTGGCATGGAAGGTGGCCCCCTCCGAGCGGACCATATACGCCATGACTACATTCAGTATGGCCGGAACAGCGCCGCAGCAGACTGTCCACTGCATGTAGGCTCCCGTCGCCGCCATGGTGTTTCCTTCCGCGCCCAGCAGGTGAAGCAGTCCCGGACGGAACAGGATGCTCATCAGGGAGAACAGGGAAGAACAAAATACCGTACAGTAAAATCCGATCACGGAACAGCGTTTCACCGTGTCATGTTCGTGCCGTCCCAGCGCGCGGCTCATCATGCTGCTGGTACCCGCCCCAAACAGGTTGTTTACGGCGTTGAATGCCAGCATCAGTGGCGCCACCAGAGTGACGGCGGCATTCTGTATGGGGTCATTGAGCATGCCTACAAAATAGGTATCTGCCAGGTTATAGACAATGGTGATCAGGGAGCTGATAATGGTAGGTATGATCAGCTGCCTTACCGCGGCGGGTACCGCTGTACGTTCGAAAAGTTCTGTCTTATCCTGATTTTTCATTTCTTCTTCATCCTCTCTGTCCTGCGGAAATACACCGCTGCATAAGGCCATTTTACCACATTCCGCACCCACAGGCTACCCTGTTTTTCAGAAGTGGGAAAGCACTTTTTCAATAGCCGCTTTTTCACTCATGTACGATATTGCTTTACTCCTGCGCCCCGGCTTCTTTTTCATTCAATTTTCTTCCAATTTTCTGCCGGGTGTATTATAATGATACAGGGAGCAAGAGCAGCTTCCTGTCATCAAATGCGGCGCAGGAACAGCGCCTTTTATCAGAAGCACAATGGCCGTATCTGCATCCGCGGACAGACTGTGCCGCCGAATCCTGCGCCTGCTTCTTCCCTGGCGGCAGACAATACGGCAGAAAGGAAAGTAAAAAAGCAATGGCAAAAGAATTATTGAAAAGAAGTGAAGTAAAAAAGGAATTCACCTGGGACCTGACCGCTCTGTGCCCGGATGAAGCCGCCTGGGAATCCGCAATGGAGGAAATACAGGAGATTGCGGTCCGTCTGGCTAAAATGGAAGGGCATATCGCCGACAGCGCGCAGACACTGCTGTCATACCTCACCCAGCTGGAGGAAATGGGAAAGAAAATGGATCCTACCGCCAGCTATGCCCAGCGGCTCAGCGACCAGGATGTAGGAGATGCCGCCCACCAGGCCATGGTTCAGAAGATGCACAGCATTTTCGCCCGCATATCCAGTGACCTGGCTTTCGCGGATCCCGAAATCCTGGAAATCGACAGCGAAACACTGGAGCGTTTTTACGCGGAACAGCCCGGCCTGGAAGCTTACCGCAAATACATCCAGGAAGTCCAGCGTCTGAAGCCGCACTGCCTGTCCGCGGAAATGGAGCGTCTGCTGGCCATGACCCAGGAAATGGCAAGTATCCCCGGCCAGACCTTTTCCGTCTTCAATAATGCCGACCTGCAGCTGCCGGAGATGACCGACGAGCACGGAGAAACCATCCGCATCACCCATGGCCGGTACGGCACACTGATGGAATCCGCCGACCGCCGGGTGCGCAGGGAAGCCTTTGAGAAAATGTATCAGACCTATAAGCAATTCGAAAATACAATGGCCAGCCTCTACAGCGGCCAGATTAAGAAACAGCTGTTTTATGCCAGAGCCCGCAGATATTCTTCCAGCCTGGAAGCGGCAGTGAACAGAAATGACGTTTCTCCCAAAGTATATGACAACCTGCTGGCCACGGTAAACGCCAATCTGGACAAAATGTACCGCTACGTGAGCCTGAGGAAGCGCCTGCTCGGACTGGACGAGCTGCACATGTATGATGTGTATACCCCCATCATTCCTGACGCAAGCAGGGAAATCAGTTTCGAGGAAGCCAAGGAAACCGTGCTGAAAGCCCTGGCGCCCCTGGGAGAAGACTATGTCGAACTGCTGAAGGAAGGCTTTGACAGCCGTTGGATCGATGTGTACGAAAATACGGGAAAACGCAGCGGCGCCTACTCCTCCGGGGTCTATGGAGCGCACCCTTATGTGCTTTTGAATTATAATGATAACCTGGATAATATGTTTACCCTGGCCCATGAGATGGGACATGCGCTCCACTCCCACTATTCCAATACCACGCAGCCATATTTCTACTCAGGCTATAAGATATTTGTAGCGGAAGTAGCTTCCACCTGCAACGAAATCCTGCTGATGGAATATCTGCTGAAAAACACTACGGATACCAAAGAGCGTGCGTATCTGCTGAACCATTACCTGGACAGCTTTAAAGGCACGGTGTACCGCCAGACCATGTTTGCGGAATTTGAGAAGAAAACAAACGCCATGGCGGAAGCCGGGGAGAGCCTTACCGCACAGGTTCTGAATGAGGTTTACTATGAGCTGAACCGGCGCTACTTCGGCCCGGACATGGTTTCCGATCCTGCAATCGCCGGGGAATGGGCCAGGATTCCTCATTTTTATTACAATTTCTATGTGTACCAGTACGCTACCGGCTTTTCCGCCGCAGTGACTATCGCCCGGAATATCCTGAAGGAGGGCGCTCCCGCGGTGGCAAGGTACAAGGAATTTCTGTCTGGCGGATGCTCAATGCCTCCCGTTGAGCTGCTGAAAATCGCCGGCGTGGATCTGGAGACCCCCCGTCCCATCCAGGAAGCACTGGATGTATTCGGCGAGGTCCTGGATGAAATTGAAAAGCTGGTGTGAGTTTTTATTAAGCGGGCAGGGGAGAACTCCTCTCCTGCCCGCATCTTCCAAATCTTCTGTCTATTCCGATTTTTCTATATAAATCTTGAGGAATATCCTCACCTATGCAATGTCGTATACACTTCGAATCTTCAGCCCCTCCGGCGCTCCCTTCAGAACCTTCACCCTGCGCTCCCCTGCATTCATGTCGAAGTAATTGTCCTCCAACAGCAGATCGTCAGCCTCGTTGATGATTTCCACGGACTTCGCATAGGCCCGGGCTGTTACCACCAGTTCATCCCCGTCTGCCCGTACTGAGAGCAGCGGATCCTCAAATTCAAAATATTTCGGCGCGCAAAACAATGCCGTCCCGCCGGAAATGGCCGTGCCGTCCCTCAGGCACTCATAGCTCACATAATCCCCATAGAGCGACGCGTCCCCCATGTCTTCCCTCTCCAGCCAGAAACTGGAAAGGGCGGGCACCGCCACCTCCTGCTCTCCTTCACGCTTCACCCGGGCTCCGGCATCCCGCAGCGCCCACCGGACTGTCACCTGAATGTCCTCCCGCGTCTCGTTTGCCACATTCAGCCGGACAGACTTCTTTACCTCATAAGGCTGGGCATTCACATTGGCATCCTGCGTCAGCAGCCCCTCCTCCTCACAGGAGAGCATCACCGGCGCGAAGAAACGCTTTTCATAATAGTGCAGGGCTTTCCATCGGCCATAATAGTCGATGGAAGACCAGCTTGCCACCGGCCAGCAGTCGTTTAACTGCCAGACCACGGTTCCCATGCAGCGCCCTCTGTTGCGCCGGAAATGCTCCACGCCATAGCGGATGGCCTCTGCCTGCAGCAGCTGCGACGCATACAGCAGAGTTCCAAAATCCGAAGGATACAGGAAGGTCTGTTGCATGTAATTCATGATCTTGCCGTTGGCGCTGGCATTCCGCTGATGCTTCTCCATCACATGGGAGAAAATGTTCCTGTCCCCGGGCAGCGTGAAAGTTTCGCAGGTCTTCAGGGAAGGAAAAGACTGAAAACCAAACTCCGACACATACCGGAAATAATGTTTACGGTACGCCGTAAACGGACGATTGCCATGCCATACCTGCCAGTAGTGCACGTCCCCCCGGTTCTCATCGTTAGGGTCGTCAAAAGCGCCCCCGGATGAAGGACTGGAGGGCCAGTAGAAGGTATTGGGGTCATATTCCCTCACCATCTGAGGCAGAATATACTCATACATTTTCACATAATCGCTTTTCTGAACGGGCTTGCTGATCCAGTAATAGCCGCCCGGGGCAATGAAACTTTCCATCTCATTGTTGCCGCACCACAGGCCCAGGGAAGCATGGTGGCGAATGCGTTTGATATTGTCTGCAAATTCTGCCCTGATGTTCTCCTCAAACTCCGCCGTCAGATTATATGTGGCGCAGGCGAACATGAAATCTTCCCACACCACCAGGCCCAGTTCGTCGCAGGCGTCCCAGAAGGCATCCCCGGGATAATGCCCGCCGCCCCAGACCCGGACGCAGTTGTGGTTGGCATTCTTCGCCTGCAGAAGCAGGTTGTAGGTGCGCTCCGGCGTCACCCGGGGCAGGATATTGTCCTCAGGTATGTAGTCGGCTCCCATGGCGAAGATTTTTACGCCGTTTACCATGTGGCAGAACTGCTCGCCGTACTCGTCCTTATCGGTACATACTTCCATGGTGCGCAGGCCAATGCGGCGGCTCCATGCATCCAGGATGGTTTCGTGTCTACATGCCGCCGCTTTGCGGCCTGCTTCTGATGCCGCCCGGCTTTCCAAAACCTCCTGCTTTCCGGAACCGGAATCCACTGCCTCCGTGGCATCCGCAAGCAGCTCTACCTCCACCCCGTACAACGGCTGTTCTCCATATCCGTTCGGCCACCACAGCCGGGGATTTTCCAACCGGATTCCCGCCATCATCTCTTCGTGGCTGTAGACCTTCTCCTCCCCCTGGGGAGCGGTGACCTTCACCCTGCAGCACAGGCCCGACAGCCTGCCGTCATCCCTGCCGAACCGCCGAAGTCTCTCCTCCCCCAGGCGTTCCACGTCCACGTCCAGTTTCAGGGTAACCTTATTTTCCTCATGGGTCTGGGTGATATACACGCTGTCGATCCTGGCTTCGTCAAAGCCCACAAGCTTCACGTCCCGCCAGATGCCCGCATCCGGCAGGCGCGGGCCCCAGTCCCAGCCGAACATGCAGTGGGCCTTCCGCAGATAGGGAAATCCCCTCATGGCGTCCCCGCTCCCCGGAATCGGCTCTTTTTCGTATTCTTTCTGGATAAATTTCGTGGGGGAATGCAGTACTACTTTCAGCTCATTTCCTTTTTCCCGCAGAATTTCCTTCACCGGAAACTCCCATGTGCGGTGCATATTCTCCACATAGGCAATCCATTTCCCATTCAGACAGATATCCGCCACGGTGTCAATCCCGTCAAACCGAAGCATCACAGCCTCACAGTCCAGGATATTCCGCTCTACATCGAATACCGACACATACTCAAAGTCATCGTCCATGACCTTGAGCGCTTTCTCTTCATTGTCCCTGTAATAAGGGTCTTCCATCCGCCCCGCCGCAAGCAGGTCATTGTAGACGCTGCCCGGCACTTCAGCCGGAATGAATTCCTCCGTCCCGGCTATACGCATTTTCCAGCTCTCATGTAACTTTCTGATTATCATATCTCTGCCTCCATTTTCTCAATCACGCAGGTATGCTTCCGTTTCCCGCTGCCCGCCTCCCTGTCATAGCTGATGTCCACTAGCAAAATATCCCCGCCATAGCCCTGCAGCCCATCGAAATACCGAATCAAAGAGCCGATTCTATTATTGAAATGACATTGCCGCAGCGCTCACTCGTTATACATTTCACTTGGCGAATGTTTTAGATTGTGAATATACATTACCACAGACCGCCGGGAAAAACAAGCGCAGAAGGCATGTTGCTATGTGTGCATCCTATTGCTGTAAACGGCGAAGCCGTAAACCCAGAATTACCCCAAAAATTTAAATTCCATATTGACAGATCCGGAAAATCGCCCTATACTAATACCAACTATTTTGGTAGGTAATTATACACAGCCTGCCAGTCCAACAAGAAAGGAGAAATCATCATGTCTCAATATAAGTTTGAAACCTTACAGCTCCATGTGGGGCAGGAAAACCCGGATTCGGCGACGGATGCCCGGGCAGTGCCCATCTACGCCACCACATCCTATGTATTCCGGGACTCCGCCCATGCCGCCGCCCGTTTCAGCCTGGCCGATGCGGGAAATATCTACGGCAGGCTGACCAACTCCACCCAGGACGTACTGGAGCAGCGTGTGGCGGCTCTGGAAGGCGGCGTGGCGGCTCTGGCACTGGCCTCC
The DNA here is from genome assembly GCA_910578995.1 of uncultured Acetatifactor sp. GTDB lineage: Bacteria > Bacillota > Clostridia > Lachnospirales > Lachnospiraceae > Acetatifactor. The sequence continues at coordinate 14,525 of CAJTSY010000046.1, read as the reverse complement.
GGCGCTGCGGCCATCACCTATACTCTGGAGGCCCTGGGACAGAACGGCGGCCACTTTGTCTCCCAGGAGACGATTTACGGCGGCAGCTACAACCTGCTTGCCCATACCCTCCCCGCTTTCAGTATCACGGCAAGCTTTGTGGACATCCATGACCTGGCCCAGGTGGAAGCCGCCATCCAGGACAACACCAGGGCAATCTACATCGAGACCCTGGGCAATCCCAACAGCGACATCCCAGACATCGACGCCCTGGCGGAGCTTGCCCACAGACACGGCCTGCCCCTTGTGGTGGACAATACCTTCGGCACCCCTTACTTAATCCGCCCCATCGAGCACGGCGCAGACATTGTGGTGCATTCCGCCACCAAGTTCCTGGGCGGCCACGGCACCACCCTTGGCGGCATCATCGTGGATTCCGGCAAATTTGACTGGACCGCCTCCGGCAGATATCCCGCCATCGCCAAGCCCAACCCCAGCTACCACGGCATCTCTTTTGTAAAAGCAGTGGGACCCGCGGCTTTTGTCACCTATATCCGGGCCATTCTGCTCCGCGATACAGGCGCCACTATCTCACCTTTCGCGGCGTTCCTGCTCCTGCAGGGTATCGAGACACTGTCCCTGCGTGTGGAACGGCATGCGGAAAATACGAAAAAGGTGATAGAATTCCTGGCCTCCCATCCCCAGGTTGAGAAAGTGAACCACCCCTCCCTGCCCGACCATCCGGACCACGGGCTGTATGAAAAATATTTCCCCAACGGGGGCGGCTCCATCTTTACCTTTGAAATCAAGGGTGGCGTAGAAGATGCACACAGGTTCATCGACAGCCTGGAAATCTTCTCCCTCCTGGCGAACGTCGCGGATGTGAAGAGCCTGGTCATCCACCCCGCCACCACCACCCACAGCCAGCTTACGGAGGCGGAACTGGCGCAGCAGGGAATTAAGCCCAACACCATCCGGCTTTCTATCGGAACGGAACATATTGACGATATCATCGGTGACCTGCGGAAAGGGTTTGACGCAGTGGCAGAATAAAGCCGCCCTGTCCCTGCGCAGACATTAAGTACAAAATGAAAATAAATGCGAAATTACGTTTCTATGAAAAGATAGCAGCGCAATTACCTTAATCCATCAATAAAACACTGAGATCAGTGCACCGTTTAAAAACAGAAAAATGTCAAACGGTAAAAACCCTTAAAGCAAACAGGAGGTGCCCCCATGGCAAAGATCTATACCTCTGCCGACCAGCTTATCGGCAGAACGCCCCTTTTGGAGCTGACACATTTAGAAAAAGAATATGAACTTAAGGCAAGGCTCCTGGCAAAACTGGAATATTTCAACCCCGCAGGCTCCGCCAAAGACCGCATTGCAAAAGCAATGATCGACGAAGCCGAAAAAGCCGGAAAGATGGGCCCGGGCTCCGTCATTATCGAGCCCACCTCCGGCAATACCGGAATCGGCCTTGCCTCCGTTGCCGCCGCCAGAGGCTACCGGACCATCATCGTGATGCCCGAAACCATGTCGGTGGAACGCCGCAAACTGATGAAAGCCTACGGCGCGGAACTGGTGCTCACCGAGGGCGCAAAGGGCATGAAGGGCGCTATCGCAAAGGCGGAGGAACTGGCAGGAGAAATCCCCGGCAGCTTCATTCCCGGTCAGTTCGTCAATCCCGCCAACCCCAAGGCCCACAGGGAGAGCACCGGGCCTGAAATTTATGAAGATACAGACGGAAACGTAGATATCTTCGTAGCAGGCGTGGGCACCGGGGGAACCATCACCGGTGTGGGCGAATACCTGAAATCCAGAAATCCTGCCGTCAAAGTGGTCGCCGTGGAGCCTGCCTCCTCCCCCGTGCTCTCTGCCGGCATAGCGGGAGCCCACAAGATCCAGGGTATTGGCGCGGGTTTTGTGCCGGAAGTTTTGAACACGGATATCTATGACGAAATCATTCCCGTTTCCGACGAAGATGCCTTTGACGCTGTAAGAAACCTTGGCAGAAGCGAAGGCGTACTTGTGGGCATTTCCTCCGGAGCCGCCCTGTATGCCGCGACGGCGCTTGCCGGACATCCGGAAAATGAAGGGAAGACTATTGTGGTACTTCTGCCCGATACCGGGGACAGATACCTGTCCACAGACGTATTTCCGGAATAAAGCTGTTTTGTCTCACCCGGATGTCCCATGAGATATGCCGTGTTCCCGAAACAGGAATTCACCCACAGAAAAACAGTTAAAAACGGGACCATCCCCGTGAAAGGAATCAGATGAAAATATATCTGGATAACGCCGCCACAACCAAAATGACCAAAACAGCCATTGCCGCCATGCTTCCATATATGGATACAATCTACGGGAACCCCTCCAGTCTGCATTCGTCAGGGCAGGCCGCGGCGGAGGCCCTGGCGGAGGCAAGGCAGCGGATTGCCCAGTGTATCGGCGCCTCCCCCGAAGGAATCCTCTTTACCTCCGGCGGAAGCGAATCCGATAACCAGGCGCTGCTGTCCGCGGCGCAAATCGGGCAGCGAAAGGGCAAACGACACATTATTTCTACCGCATTTGAGCACCACGCAGTACTGCATACCCTGAAAAAACTGGAAAAAGAAGGCTTTGAAATCACCCTTCTGGATGTGCATGAGAACGGCATCGTCCTGCCGGAGCAGGTAGCCGCCGCTATCCGCGAAGACACCTGCCTCGTCACCGTCATGTATGCCAACAATGAGATCGGAACGGTTCAGCCGATAGAAAAAATCGGCGAAATCTGCCGGGCCAAACATGTCCTTTTCCATACGGACGCGGTACAGGCGGCGGGACATCTGGAAATCGACGTTCAAAAGCAGAATATCGACATGCTTTCCCTCTCCGCACATAAATTTCACGGCCCAAAGGGCATCGGCATCCTCTATGCGGAGGAGGGAATTCCGCTGACCCCCCTGATCGAAGGCGGCGCCCAGGAAAGCGGCAGACGGGCGGGTACCGAAAATATTCCCGCAGTCATGGGAATGGCTGCCGCCCTGGAAGAAAGCTGCCGACATCTGCCGGAACATGCGGAACAAATATGCGCTCTGCGCGATAAGCTTATCGCCGGACTTTCCCGGATTCCCCATTCGATTCTCAACGGCGACGCGGCAAGGCGGCTTCCCGGCAATGTAAATTTCTGCTTCGAGGGAATCGAGGGAGAATCCCTTCTGCTGCTTCTGGATGACAAAGGAATCTGCGCTTCCTCCGGCTCCGCCTGCACTTCAGGTTCCCTGGATCCCAGCCATGTGCTGCTTGCAATCGGAAGAGTCCATGACATCGCCCACGGTTCCCTGCGCCTTACCCTTTCCAAGGAGACTACAGAAGAACAGATTCGCTACACCGTCCAGGCGGTTACGGACGCTGTGGATTACCTGCGGAGTATTTCTCCTGTCTGGCGAGATCTCGTAAACGGCAGGCGGGAATATATACTGCGCGGCGAATAGATCTGCTAACTCTAATTTTATGATTAAGCGAGGTTTCTACTATGGCTTTATACAGTGAAAAAGTAATGGACCATTTCCGCAATCCCAGAAATGTGGGGATCATTGAAGATGCCGACGGAGTAGGCGAGGCCGGCAACGCAAAATGCGGCGACATTATGAAGATTTACCTGAAAATCGAAAACGATATCATAGAGGACGTTAAATTCGAGACCTTCGGATGCGGCTCCGCCATCGCGTCAAGCTCCATGGCCACGGAACTGATCAAAGGCAAACCTGTATCCGAGGCGCTCGCGCTGACCAACCAGGCAGTGGCCCAGGCGTTGGACGGCCTGCCGCCCCACAAGATGCACTGTTCCGTGCTTGCGGAAGAAGCAATCAAGAAAGCCATAGAGGATTATTATGAAAAATGCGGCGGCGCACATAACCCCCAACAGTTTCCGAACTGCAAAAGCATCAAACAATGTTATCACAGATCAGACGCTTAACGGTGAAATCCTGTGCAAAGCAGCAAAAATATAGCTCCGGCCTGTCCGGGCTCGTTTCGGCAGAGAAAGGCAACCGATATGATGATTTCAACAAAAGGAAGATACGCCCTGCGGGTGATGATCGATTTGGCGGAAAATTACGGGAATGGCTATATCCCCATGAAGGAGATAGCCGAACGCCAGAATATCTCATTGAAATACCTGGAACGGATCCTTCCCGTCCTGACGAAAAACAATCTGATAGAAGGACTCCAGGGAAAGGGCGGCGGCTACAGACTGACGGCTGCACCCTGCAAATACCGCGTGGGGGACATCCTGCGGCTGACGGAAAAATCACTGGCGCCGGTAGCCTGTCTGGGCTGCGATGCCGCCCCCTGTGAGCGCGCCGATGGCTGCAGGACTCTGCCCATGTGGTCAGAATTTTATAAAATGACCAACGCCTATTTTGACGGGATTTCCCTGTCGGATTTGATGGAATAAGGCAATTTCAGCCGTTTCTCCGCATCCCTGACGATCTGGAAAACGTGCTGATCTTCTGCGGTGCAAGAGTGGGGATATCCGGGAAATCACCACGGTACCTGCGCTAATCGAAGAATTGATGGGGTACTGACCGGCAGCCCCCGCTTGGTTCCATTCCCCTGTTATCCGTATATCATAAAGATACATCCACGGTGCCTCCCGCCGGAGGCGCCGCCTGGGAGACCACCTCTGCAGCAGTTCGTGTATCTGCCTGAACCGGAATCTCCACGCCTGCCAACTGCAGGGACACGCCGCTGTCATTGGCGGAGTCCTGCCTCTCCTTTTCCATCTGGCTGAAAAGGGCTCGAAGATACTTCATGTCAGCTTCCACGATTTCCCGCATCTCGTCCGCCCTGTGTTTCTTTTTCAGTTGATCCAGTTCGGCGGGATCCATGTCCACGTACGCAGTCTGCACCATCTCCTCCATCTCATTCTCCTGGGCCAACTGCGCCATTTCCTCCTGAAGCTCCTCCATGAGCTGCGCCATCTCCTCTTCAAGCTCCTTTCGGATCTGCTTCATCTCTTCCTCATTCAGTTCGGCGAAATCCAACATCTCCATCTCTCCGCCGCTCTCTTCCCGGTCTTCCCCTTCAATGCCGATCTGCCAGGCGCCGCCATGTTTCTCGATATACTCCTCTTGCTGAAGATTCTTCATCCTCTTCTTCGCGACACGCTCCATTCTCTCCGCATGACGGATGGCCGCTCTGACCTCTCTGTCATTATACTGTCCGCTGGCCAGTTTCCTGCGCAGATTCACCGTCTCAGTCTTGGCGCTGGCCAGTACCTGCCTTGCATTGCCGGAAGTAGTGGCCTGGGTAATCATGGTGGAAATCCGCCTCTGCTTATAACCCACTTTCTTCAGCTTCTTCAGGCTCTGGCTGTGTATGGTGATTGTACCCACCTTGGAGCCGTCGGGCCTCTTAATCGTAATCTGCTTTACACCGGTGTTCCTGTTTGTGTTGACCTCTATGCTCATATTGTGACCCCCTTGTCTCTCTGCCGCCTCCCTGCGTACTCCGGCTTTTCTATAAATATCGGCTTTTTAGAGGGAAAATATAAGGCTTTGGCAGGTTCAGCCTGCTTACTTAAATATCAGGTGCATATTCGTATGACGCTTCAACGAATTTCTATCTTTCTCAACATAATCCCAACTCTTCTGATATGTATCTGGAACAGCACCCGCCGCAGCCGATATTGTTCCAGGATACCAGTGACTCCAGCATACCGATGCTCGGATAGAGTCCGGAGGGTTCCTCCTGCGTCAGCATACTGATGCTTCCGTCTGCCTCCACCTGATAACTCTCTCCTCTATGCCGTAATGGCTTAACATATCTCCTTCCCTGGAGAGCCGATAATCGTAGAGCGCCAGTATCCGCTCCAGCTTCTCATCACTGACATTTCCGTTGATGT
>CAJTSY010000046.1:3208-8556 GCA_910578995.1 uncultured Acetatifactor sp. | reverse complement strand
TCATGCAGCCCTCTGTCTCCGGGCTGTCCATGTACCGGGCAATGTTTTGGGATACGATTGTGATATTAAATTTCTCCTCCAGGGTTTTCAGGACCGCGTCCTCCTCCCGGCTTTCCAGGGCATCTTCTATCTGCCAATAAGCGATGGAAATGTCCATATGCTCCTCATAACGGGAATCGTGAACTGGCAGCACCCTCCCTCAAAAAGGGCAAAAGCCGCCCGCCGGAGTCTCCTCCGGACCGGGCAGCCTACGCCGTTCCGGAAAGCTACCCATATTTTACTATCGCTTCCCGGTATTGTCACGCAAATTATTCGCTGTCGCCTTCGCCTTCCTCCTCGGGCGGATTCAGGTATTCCTGCATATCTGCGTCGTAGTCGTGATTCTGGATATCCGAAATGGCAGCTTCCAGGGCGGAGCGGTTGGCCTCCACAGCCGTCTGAGGTGTCTGCTCGCCGTTTGCCAGGGTGCCCAGCATATCATTAATCAGCGTATCCAGATCCTTGAAGCCCATCAGCGGGGATATCTGGTTCTTCTGGGACAGCTCCGTACAGATTTCCACTGCCGCCGCGTCTGTGGCATCGCTCTCAAATGCGGAAAGGATTGCCTCAGCATCATCCAGGGAGAAGCCTCCTTGCCGTAGGAAACATATTCCGTGCCGCTTGGGCCCTTGGGGAAGGGAACGAAGCCCCACTCGTCCTCCATTTCCTTCAGGTAACCGCTGGAAATCTCCAAGCCTCATAACACATGCAGGAATTGCCGTCCCTGAAATCCCAGATCTGGCTCTGCCAGTCGCCAAGCTATCCCTGGAGATGCGGTACATTCTGCATGAAGTCGGTATAGGCCTCCAGTGCTTCCATGACCTCCGGCGTCTCCAGTGCAAGCTCCACCCCTGCGTCCGTCTTCTTCACCGCCTCGGCGCCATTGGATGTCATGAAGCTCCAGATCAGGTTCTCCCTCTGATTGAAGCCATGTACGTCATACTCGCCGTCGCCGTCCAGATCCTGGTTTCCCGCCAGGGCAATCTCCTTGAATTTCTCCCAGGTCCACTCACCGTTCTCATACAGCTCGTAGAGGTCGCACAGCTCAATGTGCCCACCCTGTACGTGGAGGAAGAGCTCGCCATTCTTGCCGACGGCCAGAACGGAAAATACGGCCTGTTCCGCCGCATGGACGGCGGAAAACATGCCCTGAATTTCATCCTGTTCGACAGGGAGACCATCGAAAAGGCCAATAACATTTATATAAAACCCCTGCCCGCCATCTGCGGCATTCTGGCAGACTTCATAGAAGCCAACAGGAAGGAATACCTTGCCTTCCCCTACCTGAACCGGAAAGTCGGCCTGAACCTGATCCTCTGGCTGCAGATATACCGGATTACAGACGCTTTTTCCGACAATGTGGAACGCATTCTGTCCGAAAAATATTTTCCGGAGGCGGAAAAGAAATTGCGCTGTCCCTCATTACATGCTACAATAAAGTACAGGAAGCGCTCCTTGGGAAAGACTTCAATGAATACACGGTAATCTGCCAAAGCAAAGGGGGATGCTGATGGATCTGATGTTAATAATACCGTCCGAAAAACCGGGCCGTATAGACGTAAAGCAGACAGGCCGAAAGATAAAAGAAACATGCGCACAAAAAGGATTGACGGTGAAAAAAATTCAAGAGGAACTGTATATCGGTTCTTTTCAATCCGTTTATGCGTGGTTTTCGGGAAAATCCCTGCCAAACCTGGACAATATGTACCGGCTCAGCCGGCTTTTAGGACTGCCCATGGAATCCTTGATTGTCGACACGACGAAGGAGGCCTGGGTTTTACTGGAAGAATGGGCGAGAAATACAGATTTGGACAAAAGGGGGCGGATTCTGGCTGAAAGGCTCGCCGTTTCAGTTATAAACTGAATAACAGTGTGCCTGAACTTCCGGACAATCTTAGTTTCAGCTTTCAGATGCAGTTTCCGGGCATGTAAATAAAACACAAAAACATTCTAAAAAACAGCTACATTGAAGAAGCGCATTGATTTTTATAATCAACACGCTCCTTCAGGTCTGTTCGTTGTCCAATGGACTGTCCCTCCTTATGAAGTTTTCAGGTCCACATTTTCTTCCACTTCTACCATTGTGCTTTTCCACTTTTCTTTATTTCCATGTACTGTAACTTTTTTATATTTCTAAAATCCGTTACTGTTCAGTGTACTCATGCACTTTTCGTCTTACAACTTAGTATGTTAAGCTGTATTTTATGGAAGTTGTGTTTTCCTTTCTTTATTGTAAGTTTATTATAATCCTTTATTTGATATTTGTCAATACTATATTTCAAAATTTTAAAATATTTTTTCTATTATTCTTTTTTATCACAATTATCTGAATTTATATGCATGCAGCCGAAAGCGTCAGCTCGGCATTTGAATGCAAAGAATGATACCCCTAAAAGAAGCATAAGCAGCTTCCTTTAGGGGTATGCGGCTCTTGTAATTTGGGACTATTTTACGTCTGTATCCGCCTCAATGGCATCCGTTCTGTAAATGAACTTCACGCTTCCGTCCATTTCATCCGCAATTCCGGCATATGACTTATAGTTTTTCGACACATCGGACATGGCGCGGAGTCTGTTGACCAGGCTGTCCAGGTCACCGTCCACTGCGTCCACCAGTCTGCCGATGCCCTCCTCATTGAACTGTCCCAGTCCGTCGGAGAGTTCCATGGCACCGTCCCGGAGCTGCTTGATACCGTCTATGAGGGCAGGAGTGCTCTTCTTCATGGTCTGGATGCCGTCATACAGCTGGCCGGAACCGCTGCAGAGCTTCGCAGTGCCGCCCTTCAGTTCATTGATGCCTGCGGTCAGTGTGCCTGCGCCGGATGCGGCCTCCGCAACTCCCGCTGTGTAAGCCTGCAGTCCCAGGTAGAACACATTATAATTGTCCAGGGAAGCCTTCAGGGCGATGACAGTCTTTGCTCCCTCTGAGGCAGCGGCCAGTTTGCCCTGTACTTCCTCACTGGCCATATTTTCGGTGATTGCTTTCTGCACCTGGAGTTCCGTGTTGGCCGCGATGGTTTCCTGCAGGGCATCTCCCTGCATCTGGGCATCAATATTGGACTGGATGGTGGCCCGGATCTCATCGCTGGCCATCTGTTCCTCCACTTTGGCAGGGACCACAGTCTGCATCTGGGCTTCCACATTGGTCCGGACAGTTGCCTGGATGGCTTCCGTTGCCATCTGCTCTTCCACTTTAGCAGGGACTATGGTTTCCATCTGGGCGGCAACATTGGAGTCGATTTCTGCTTTTACCGCGTCGGTTGCCATCTGTTCTTCCGTCTTGGCACGGATGATTTCAGTCACTTTGGCTTCGATCTGTGCCTTTACCTGGTCACTGGACATCTGGGCCTCTGTGTTGGAATTAATCTGGGTCTTTATCTGGTCACTGGCCATTTGCTCTCCCACTGTAGTACTGATCTGGGCCTTTATGGCATCGGACTTCATTTGTTCTTCTATGGCGGCTTCAACAGCCGACTGGCTCTTTTCATCTATTGTCCCTGCGGCCACGGCCTTTTCATAGCTATCAGCATCCATGCCTGTAACAGAGAAAATCACCTGTTCTGCCACCTGCTTTTCCACGGCAGCTTCCACCTGGCCCGCCACCTCTTTTTCCACGGCGGCTTCCACCTGGTTTGCCACTTCCTTCCTCACAGCTTCTGTCACCTGGCTTGTAATCTCAATTTTTCCGGCGGCTTCCACTTTCTCTGTCACCGCTGCCCTGACTGCCTCTGTCACTGCCGCAGCCACCTGTTCCCTGGCGGCTTTGTTTACTTCTTCCGTCACCTGCTGCCGGACCGCCTCCGTCACTGCCACGGTTACCTGTTCCAAAGCTGCTTCCCTTACCTTTGCAGTTACCTGTTCCCGAACCGCCTCCTCCACTTTTCCGGCCACCTCTGTTTTTACCACTTCGGTAACCTGGGACTGAATATAAGAACGCTTTTCCTCCACGGCACCTGTAACCTGGACCAGGGCCTGTTGGTAAACCGCGTCCTCATCCAGTGAAGCAATGACCTGGGTCAGCACATCCCCGTAGTTTTCGATGGTCATCTGGGGAACGTCCAGGCCTGCCGCCACCAACTGTGTCCGGGCTGTGGCAAGGAGTGTCTCGAAAACCTGTCTGGCTCCGCCGTTGAGATCCCCGTTTTTGGAGGACAGGGTATTCAGGCCGTTCTGCAGCTTTGCCGCGCCGTCCTGGAGTCTGGAGGCCCCTTCATCCAGGCTTCCTGCGCCGTTTCGCAGCTCCGCCGCGCCGGAGGCGAGCTTGTCGATGCCCTCGATCAATTCTCCGGACTTGTCAAGCAAGGTGCAGAGCCCGTCGTAGAGCTGAGAGGAACCGTCCATGAGCTGATCCATGGCATCCGTCAGTTCCTCCATGGAGCCGTTCAGTTCCTCCACTGCGTCTTCTTTGTCCAGATTTATTCCGCTGAAAACATCATTGGAAGCAACAGTCGCAGTCATTCCCAGTTCAAAATCCTTCACATCCGCCGTGACTTCCACATAATCGGGGATTTCCATTTTGTCCGGATCCACATCCAGGGTTTCCTGGAGGCCCGGGAAAGCCAGGCCCACCACCACGGTGCGGCTGCCGTCGTTGACCAGTCTGCCGTTGGTTACTTCCACATTGGTAAATACTTCGTCATCCAGAACCATTCCGGTCATCATGGCAAAGGGAACGTTGATTCGTGTCTTCTCCCCGTCGATCTCCACTTCCTCATACTGGTCGTTGGTATAATTGAAGCGGATGGTCACTTTACCGCTTTTTCCCGCCAGTTCACGGGGTGAGATTTCTTTTCCGTCCAACAGATAGGTGACGGTCATGGAAACCGGCAGTTCCTTGTCGATATTTCCCTGGTAGTAGATGTCCTTTCCCTGGGCATCCCATACTTTTGCGTTGTCTGTTCCTTCGGTGCAGGCCAGTTCGTCCCTTACGGTTTCCAAGTCGTTTAATTCCGATCTGTCGTATACCTCACTCATGCCTGCGATATTTTTGATCCAGTCGCTGACGATGATTTTTTGTACGGATCCGTCAGCGTCAGCCAGGATGTAGACGGTTTCTTCCTTGGAGGTCTGGGCGTCCTCCTGGTTGGAAGAGATTCCTTTCCCGGCGGTCTGAGCGTCTTTCCGACTGGATCCTGTGGTGGCGGTCCGGGAATCTCCTGATCCAGATACTGCGCTGGCGGTCTGAAGACCTTCTGTTCCGGATGCTGCTCCGGCGGTTCGGCCGTTCTCTGCTCCGGCGGTCTGGGCGTACACGGCTGTGCTAACCTGCCCCAGAACCAGGGCTGCACACAGGGCGGCTGCCATAAGCCT
>CAJTSY010000046.1:0-3108 GCA_910578995.1 uncultured Acetatifactor sp. | reverse complement strand
CGCATATCCAGTGTGGTCATGCAGATCAGTCCGTCGCAGAGCCGCAGCAGTGAGGGCAGGATAAAGATCACGCAGAACATACTCACCACGGCTCCCCTGGCCATCAGCATGCACATGGAGCTGATGATATCGATGTTGGAGTATACTGCCACACCGAAAGTTGCCGCGAAGAGCCCCATTCCGGATACAATAATGGAAGGAATGGCACTGGAAAGCGCGATGGTCACGGCGGCCTTCCGGTCTTTTCCGTTTATCCGCTCCTCCTTATACCGGGTGGTCATCAGGATGGCGTAGTCCACGGTTGCGCCCAGCTGTATGGTGCTGATACAGATGGGAGCGATAAAAGGAAGGCTCTGTCCCAGGTAGTGGGGCAGCCCCAGGTTGATAAAAATGGCCAGTTCGATCACGGAGATCAGGATAAAGGGCAGGGTCACGCTCTTTTCCACAATGGCGATAATAAGGAAAATGGCAATGATGCTCACTGCATTTACCACCTTGAAGTCGTGGTCCGTAGTCTCGATCATGTCTTTCATGCAGGGCGCCTCCCCTATGAGCATGCCGCCTTCGTCATATTTTTTCAAAATATCGTTCAGGGCGTTGATCTGGCCGTTCACCTGGTCGCTGGCCACTTTGTATTCCGAATTGATCAGCATCAGTTCCCATTTGTCGCTTTTCAGGATGCCGGTGACGGACTCGGGCAGGATTTCCTCCGGCACCAGGGAACCAACCACGGATTCCAGTCCCAGGACATATTTCACTCCTTCCACCTGCTCCATCTCCCGCACCATCTGGCGGACGTTTCTCGGAGACACATTTGTATCGATCAGAAGCATATGAGTGGACGCAATATTGAATTCTTCCTGGAGCTTGGAATTAGCGATCACATATTCCATATCCTTTGGCAGGCATTCCCCCATGTCGTAGTAGACTTCGCCGTTGGTTCTGCTGTAGCCATAATAGGCCGGGGGTATCAGCAGGACGAACACCGCCAGGAATACGGCGAATATTTTTACCGTTCCTGCCGCAAATTTTCCCATGTCGGGAATCAGGGATCTGTGTTTGGTCTTCTGGAGGGGTTTATCCAGTACCAGGATCAGGGCGGGCAGCACGGTAACACATCCCAGGACGCCCAGTAATACGCCTTTTGCCATGACGATCCCTAAATCCCTGCCCATTGTGAAGGACATAAAGCAGAGGGCTATAAATCCGGCCACTGTAGTGATGGAGCTGCCCACTACGCTTGCCAGAGTTTCCTGGATGGCTGCCGCCATGGCCTGGCAGGTTTTATCCTTGTTTTGTCTTCTTTCTGACTTTTGGGAACTGCTGCCGGTCTGATCGACACCCACCAGCCTGCGCTGTTCATTATAACTGTGCCACAGGAAAATGGAATAATCCATGGTCACCGCCAACTGCAGCACCGCCGACAGTGCTTTGGTGATATAGGATATCTCACCCATAAAATAATTGGAACCCAGGTTCAGCAGAATCATGATGCCTATGGAAGCCAGGAAAACGAAGGGTACCAGCCAACTGTCCAGTAACAGCAGCATGGCTGCGCAGGCCAGGGCCACGGCGATGCCCACATAGATGGGCTCCTCCTTTTCGCACAGATCCTTTAAATCCGTCACCAGTGCCGACATGCCGGACACGTAGCACTGCTTCCCGCAGACGGAACGTATCTCCCGAATGGCATCCATGGTGATGTCCGCGGAGGTGGAACTGTCAAAAAATACCGCCATCATGGTGGCGTGTTCCGTGTTGAATTCCTTGTAAAGCTTATCCGGCAGGAATTCTTTGGGGACGGACAGATCCATCAGCGAGTCATACCAGATCACGGACTCCACATGTTCCACCTGCTCTATTTTATCCTTCAGCTTTGAAACATCCTTATCCGGCATATCCTCCACTATAATAAAGGAAAATGCCCCTTTTCCGAATTCCTCCATCAGTTCGTTCTGCCCGGTGACGGTATCCATGTCCTCCGGCAGATAGTCCAGCATGTCATAGTTGATCCTGGTGCCCACCAGTCCCAGAACAGAGGGAACCATCAGCACAAGGGCCAGGATTAAAATAGGTATGCGGTATTTTACCACTGTTTTTGAAAAACGCATCTTCTTGTCCTTTCTTAATATAAATATGATTTTCTGTTTTTGTCATTTTAACTTTTTAATGCCTATTTCCTGTTTTATTTCGTATTCTATTTCCTTTTTTATCCGTCCTACCTATCCCGCCTTTCAACTTCTCTCAGGCATCGGATCCGGCTGTGAATCTGCCAAAAAGGAACTGAATTCTGTTCTACTCTATCTCTTGATACTGGCTCTCCAAAGTGTCCGGCTTTTGGTGGCCGATGATTTTCACGGTGCTGACTGCCACGCACAGATTGAGGATTCCCTCCGCCAACAGGGAGAAGCCAAGCAACACGGTGAGCACATGGGCGCTTTCCACCGGGCGAAGCACCAACAGCACACCCACGCATCCGGCGGCAACGGCAAGCAGGAGAATCAGCCACCATGCCTTTATGCCGAACTTCTTCGAGTCCACGGCGATCTGTACCTTAAAGAGCCCGTCCGCCAGGACCGCGATTCCCAGGGCGATGAAAATGAAATTCATCACATTCCGGGGCCTCACCAGGACGATGACCCCCAGGGCGATCAGCAGAGTGCCGAACTGCAGGTCGTACTGGAATGCCAGCCGAAACAGATCCCTGGAAAAGTACCCCACCAGCCGGATACAGCCGAAGACGATCATCATGATTCCCAGGACATATCCTATCACTTTAACGGATATCCCGGGGCGGGCAATAAACAGGAGCCCCACCATACAGAGGATGACCGACATAACGATATAGCCGATTTTTGCAATTTTCATAGGTGCCACACAACGCACTTTCATATCCGGGTACCTCCTTCCCTTCACTTGATGATGACAGTATAGCAAACGGAGAAAGCGTTGAAAATCGACAGAAAAAGCCCTCTGCCTAAAATTCGGACAGACGGGCGCATGTGACTGAAATTCAGACATTGGGGCGGAAATGTCTAAATGAGATCGATGGGAAGGCAATTAAATTGCATAAAAATGACAGTTGACGTTATTGTAAATTTGATCTAG
>CAJTSY010000045.1:8707-28028 GCA_910578995.1 uncultured Acetatifactor sp. | reverse complement strand
ATCAAGGCCTGCAATGTCATCGACCTGATCATCGAGATCCTGCGGGGTTCCAAGGACAGGGCCATGGCCAAGGCCTGCCTGGTGGAGGGCAAGACCACAGGTATCAAGTTCCGGAGCAAGGAATCCCGGATTATGGCAGCCCAGCTGTCCTTCACGGAAAAACAGGCCAATGCCATACTGGAGATGCGCCTTTATAAACTCATCGGCTTGGAAATTCAGGCCCTGATCAAAGAGCATGATGATACCATGGCCAACATCTACCGCTATGAGGACATTCTGGAACGCCGGGATTCCATGGCTCAGGTTATTATCAACGAGCTGGACGGCTGCAAAAAGGCGTACGCGGAAAAGCGGCGGACTCTGATTGAAAATGTAGAGGAAGCTGTCTATAAGGAAAAAGAAGTGGAAGAGACCCAGGTAGTCTTCCTCATGGACCGCTTCGGATATGCCAAAACCATCGATATGGCCGCCTATGAGCGGAACAGGGAAGCTGCCGATGCAGAAAGCAAATATGCCTTTACCTGCAAAAATACGGGAAAGGTGTGTCTCTTTACATCCACAGGCCAGCTGCACACCATCAAGGTAATGGACATTCCCTACGGGAAATTCCGGGATAAGGGAATACCGATAGACAATATCAGCAACTACAACTCCGAGAAGGAGGATATTGTCCTTATTACCAGCCAGACGGAGCTGAATCTGCGGCGGGTGGTTTTTGTCACATCCCAGGCCATGGCCAAAATTGTGGACGGCGGGGAATTTGATGTTTCGAAGCGCACGGTGGCAGCCACAAAACTGGGGGAGGGGGACAGGGTGATAAGCGTCATGCCCCTTGTGGAACAGAGCAGTATCGTCCTCCAGACAAAGGAAGGCTTTTTCCTGAAATTCGGCCTGGACGAGATTCCGGAAAAAAAGAAGGCCGCCCTGGGAGTCCGGGCCATGAAGCTAGGGGCAAAGGATGCCGTGGAATACGCCTATTACCTTCAGAATGCCGTGGAATCCTCTATTGTCTACAAAGAGAAAAAAGTAGATCTAAGCCATATGAAAACCGCCAAACGGGATGGAAAAGGAACTAAAATCAGAGTATAATACATATTGTCAGGACGGGAGGAAGCACCATGAGAGTCATAGCCGGAACAGCAGGAAGCCTTCCACTGAAGGCTCCCCAAGGCCTGGAGATACGGCCCACCACAGACAAGATAAAGGAAACGCTCTTTAATATGCTGCACTGGGATCTTCCCGGCAGTGTATTTGTGGATCTGTTCAGCGGCAGCGGGGCCATCGGCATTGAAGCCCTGAGCCGGGGGGCGGCAAAAGCCTACTTTGTGGACAATTCCCCCAGGGCGGTTTCCTGCATCCAGCAGAATCTGGAGTTTACGAAAATGGCAGACCGCGCCGTTGTTTTAAAGCAGGATGCATGCAGCGCCCTGGACGGCCTCAGAATCGGACACCGGGTGGCAGAGGCGGATTTCATCTTCATGGATCCCCCCTATGACTGCGGACATGAGAAGGATGTACTTTCCGTACTCGGCATAATGCCTTATGTGACGGAAAATACTGTCATTATTGCGGAGGCTTCCCTGGGGACGGATTTTTCCTATGCCGGGGAGTTGGGATTTTCCCTGATAAAGGAAAAGAGATACAGGACTAATAAACATATATTTATGAAGAAGGGGATTCTAGTATGAAACGTGCAGTTTATCCGGGCAGTTTTGACCCTGTTACCTTTGGACATCTGGATGTGATCAGACGCGCTTCCGAGATGTTCGATGTACTGGTGGTCAGCGTTTTGAATAATAAAGTGAAGAGTCCATTGTTTTCTGTGGAGGAACGTGTTAAGATATTAAAAGAAGCCACAAGAGACATTCCCAATGTGGAGGTGGACAGTTTCACTGGTCTTTTGATCAATTATGCGGCTGAGAAAAATATCCATGTGGCTGTGAGGGGGCTTAGGGCCATCACGGACTTTGAATATGAACTGCAGATTGCACAGACAAACCGTAAGCTTTCCCGGGGCGCCATGGACACCGTTTTTCTCACCACGAGCCTGGAGTATGCCTATCTAAGTTCCTCCAGCGTAAAGGAGATCGCAAGCTTTGGAGGGGATATCAGTGAATGCGTTCCCGATTTTGTAGCCGGATTAATGGAAGAAAAGTTTCGGAAGAGGAGTGGGAAGCTATGAGCAGCAAGATTGAACAGTTAATAGATGAATTAGAAGAGTATGTGGGAAGCTGCAAGCCCAAATTCATGTCCAGTTCGGAAATCATTGTAAACAAGGATGAAATCGATGAGATCATTCTGGAACTGCGCAGGAAGACGCCGGACGAAATCAGGCGGTACCAGAAGATTATCAGCAACAAGGACGCCATCCTGAGTGATGCCCGCACCAAGGCCCAGGCTCTCATTGACGAAGCCACGGTTCAAACCAATGAGCTTGTCAGTGAACATGAGATCATGCAGCAGGCTTATGCCCAGGCCAACGGAATCGTGGCAACCGCGGCAAGACAGGCCAAGGAAATTCTGGATAAGGCAACTATGGAGGCAAATGAGCTGCGGACGCAGGCTTCCCGTTACACGGAGGAGCGTCTTACAGAGTTGGAATCCATTGTTTCCGGCCTCCTTCAGTCTTCCGGCGCCACCTATGAAACGCTCCTTGGTTCCCTGGGACAGTACCGCGATCTGATTCAGTCTAATATCAGGGCCCTTCACCCTGTGGAGGAAGATCTGGAGGTCCTGCCCCTGGAAGAAGAGGCCGGCGGGGAGGACGATCTTGACATGAGGTAGCGCCTGGCGGGAAATCATATTTTTACCGATCAGATAAGAACCGGTTTTCGAAAGGAGCTGGTTCTTTCCTGTATGGGATGCCCCGGGAAAAGCAGGGGCCGATTTTTCAGAAAGGGGATATTATGCATTTTTTCAGGCGTGCTGTTTTCCCTGCAGTCCTGGTTTTAGCTGTCTCAGGTCTCCTGTATGCGGGCACGGTACAGGCCGCTCCCAGGATTCAGGAAACGGGTGAGCGGACTGTCATCGTGATAGACCCAGGGCATGGAGGCGAAAACAGGGGAACCATCGAGAATGGCCATGAAGAAAAATATATGACAATGACCACGGCCCTTGCCATGTATGAGGAGCTTCTCCTCTATGAGGATGTGGATGTCTACCTGACCCACAGGGAGGACGCTGACATGTCCCTGAAGGAAAGGGCTGAATTCGCCAAATCCGTAAATGCGGATTTCATGTTCAGTATCCACTACAATGCTTCGGCAAGCCATGAGCTCTTCGGTTCTGAAGTATGGGTTTCCTCCGTAAGCCCCTATAACAGTTACGGATACCAGTTCGGTTACGAATTCCTTACGGACATGAGGGACCTGGGACTGTTTGTGAGAGGGATCAAAACTCGCTTGGGGAACGGCGGGGCGGATTATTACGGTATCATCCGCCAGTCCGTGGCGCTAGATATTCCTGCCGTCATTCTGGAGCACTGCCATGTGGATGAGGCGCGGGATGCTGTGTTCTGTGACACCGAGGAACAGCTGAAGGCCTTCGGCAGGATGGATGCCACGGCAGTGGCCAGGTATTTTGGCCTGAAAAGCAGCGTGCTGGGAGTGGATTATTCAGATTACGCCCTGGCGGCCGCAGATCCTTCCGGCAGTATGGAAATCACGGCCGTGGATACCACTGTTCCCGAGCTGTGCGTCATCGATTATAAGGATGCAGACTATGAGGAGGGAATCCTGGAACTCACCGTATCCGCCATGGATCCGGATTCCCTGATTTTGTATTACAGCTATAGTCTGGACGGGGGCAGGACCTTCAGCGCCAGGGAACCCTGGCCGGGAAGCGATGCCCTTACAGGCAGCTTCCCGGAATCCTTTCCCCTGAAGCTGACCATTCCTCCCGATACGGCTCCAACGGTTATCCTGCGTGCTTATAATCTCTATGACCTGTATGTGGAAAGCAATTCTTACATAAGTGAACAGGTATTCCGGCCCGCTCCTGTGGAAAACGGGGAGCAGCCGGCAGAAAACAGCGCAAATAACCGGGATATCCAGCCGGTTCTTAATGAGGCTGCCGGTCAGGAACGGGCGCCGGAAGAAGGCGCACTGGAACGGTATGATTTTGTTGTTTTCTGCCTGGCCTTTGCGGTTGCCATATTGATACTCCTGTTCTTTTTCCAGTATGTATCTTACCGGAAACGAAAAAAGCGCAGGGTTCAGCGGAGGAAGGAACTGGGAGAGCTTTGGAACCAGCAAAAGTAGAACAGGCCGTTCAGCAAAGTCAGGATGATCTTGTGCCACAGGTATTTTCCCATAGACAGATCCGAGTCCCCTATGCAGTTATAAGTCTGAGCAATACAGCACAGCCCCCCGAAGGAGAGGGCCAGCAGGCTGTACAGCGGGGCGCCGCCGCCCAGAAGCTTCAGGCCTCCGGTAATTTCCAGCAGCGGCGAGATCCATTTCAGCGGATGTCCCAGAATGATATGGGGAATCAGGTTCAGGATGTTGTACAGAACCATATATCCGCCAAGGGCAAGCATAGCCTGGACGGCGGCCTGAACTGAGTCGTCAGCCTCCGCCAGAAAGCGTTCTCCCAGGGAACCTGCCCCGGATAAGCCTTTGGATGTCTTCTTTTCACAGCTGATCAGGGGCCCTTCCGGACGATCTCCTGTGGAAGCTCCTTTTTTCCAGGAAAGTTTTTTTTCTATGGAAAGTCCTTTTTCCAGGAAGGGTAGTTTTCCCGTGAAGGCTGTATCGGGACGGGGGATATCCCGGTACGCTGTGTAGCGCAGCAGAAGCCCGTATAGCAGCGGGAGCCCGTACATGCCGAACAGATAAGGAAATACCAGCTTTCTTCCCAGAAGGGGAAGCACAAAACTGCAGAAATATACCGGACCGATATTATTGCAGAAGGCGAGAAGGTATTCCGCCTCCCTGCCTGTGATCATCCGTCTCCGGTACAGATCATCCACCACCCTTGCCCCCATGGGAAAACCGCACAGGAATCCCATCAGCATGGCGTAGCATACATTTTTGCGCACTTTGTAAACCGGACGGACTACCGGGTATGCGATCATGGCGGCTTTGTCCGTCAGTCCCATCCGGATCATGATTCCGGACAGTATCATAAAGGGCATCAGCGAAGGGATCATATTCCGGAACCACAGTTCCAACCCCATTCCCGCATAGGACAGGCTTAGCTGGGAATGTGTCAGGATACAGGCCAGCAGGACCAGAAACAGAATGGTCATCAGTACCACGGATTTTCCTCCATTCTCATGACAAGAGGTCTGTTTTTCCTAATATATGAGGATACGCCTGGACTGATGCAGAAAACAGGAGGCTCTTATGCGTCTTGACAGATTTCTATGTGAAATGAATCTTGGGAGCAGAAGCCAGGTAAAGAATTTCCTGAAGCAGGGCCTGGTCACTGTAAACGGCATCCCCACAGCCGAACCTGACATGAAAATAGACGAAAATTCCGACCAGGTGTCCTTTCAGGGCCGGGTACTGGATTACCGTAAATATGTGTACTATATGTTGAATAAGCCCGTCGGCGTAGTGTCTGCTGTCACGGATAACACGGCGGATACAGTGGTGTCGCTTTTAAAGGAGGAGGGCAGAAAAGACCTTTTTCCCGCAGGCCGCCTTGACAAAGACACCACAGGGCTGTTACTTTTGACCAATGACGGGGAACTTGTCCACAGGCTTCTTTCACCCAGGCGTCATGTGGATAAAATCTATCAGGTAACCCTGGAGCATCCCTTGAAGGCATCTGATCTTTCCGCACTGGAAACTGGAATCCGCATCGGGGAAGAACGTCCCACCCTGCCGGCCAAGGTGACAGTCCTGGGAGAAAACCGCATTCTTCTTACTTTACATGAAGGCAGGTTCCACCAGGTAAAACGGATGATGCTGGCACTGGGCAACGGGGTCAGGACGCTGAGGCGGATTTCTTTTGGCGGACTGCAGTTGGATGAGAGATTAAAGGAAGGGGAGTACAGGGAACTGACCCCTTCAGAAATACAAATGCTGAAAGAGGCGGCAGGATTACAGACAGGAGCAGATGTATGAGACACGAAATGCTGCAAAACACGGACGCGGTGATTTTTGACATGGACGGTTCCCTTGTGGATTCCATGTGGATGTGGAAGGCCATTGATATCGAATATCTGGGAATGTTTAAAATTCCCATGCCGGAAGACCTCCAGACTAAGATCGAGGGGATGAGCTTCAATGAAACTGCAGTCTATTTCAAGGAACATTTTTCCATACCGGTTTCCCTGGAGGAGATCATGGAGACCTGGAACCGGATGGCCTGGGATAAATATACCCACCAGGTCCCGCTGAAAAAAGGCATACCGGATTTCCTGGAAGGGTGCCGCAGGCATGGCATCCTGCTGGGCATAGCTACCAGCAACTCAAGGGAGCTTGTGGAAAATGTAGCCGCTACCCACAGCCTCCGGAATTACTTTACCAGCATCGTCACGGGCAGTGATGTGGAGCGCGGGAAACCTGCTCCCGACATTTACCTGGAAGTGGCGAAACAGCTGGATGTTGTCCCCGGAAGATGCCTTGTATTTGAGGATATAGTGGCCGGAATCCTGGCCGGAAAGAATGCCGGCATGCGTGTCTGCGCCGTGGAAGACGACTATTCGGCCCATGACAGGGATAAAAAGAGAAAACTGGCAGATTACTATATTGAGGACTATCTGGGCCTCTTTTAAACGCTCCACAAGGAATTTACGCATTATGGCAGAGTAATATCCTGATTTGTCCGGGACAGGAAAAACGGATAGAATGAAAAAAGTTTAGAAAAGAAGGAAGCAGCATGAATATTGCAATCATAACAGGGGCCTCCTCCGGCATCGGAAGGGAGTTTGCCCTGCAGATGGACCGGCACTTCCATAACATCGACGAATTCTGGCTGGTGGCAAGGGACAGGGACAGGCTGAAAGATCTTGCCGCCCTTTTGAGGCATAATGCAAGGATTTTTGCCATGGACATTACGGACGGGAATCGTCTTTCCGACTTTGAAGATGCGGTATTGCGGCATGGAGCCGTAGTCAGGATGCTGGTAAACAGCGCCGGTTACGGCATTATGGGAGTTTTCTGCCAGCAGGACAGGAATCTGGAGCTAGGCATGATCCGCCTCAACTGTGAGGCGCTCACGGAGATGACCCACCGCATGATTCCCTATATGAGAAGGGGAAGCCGCATTCTTCAGATGGCGTCCGCAGCGGCCTTTCTGCCGCAGCCCGATTTCGCGGTATATGCGGCCACGAAATCCTATGTGCTGAGTTTTTCCAGAGCCCTGGGAGAAGAACTGAAGGATGCCGGAATCTATGTCACTGCCGTCTGTCCCGGGCCGGTGGACACGCCCTTTTTCCGGATCGCCGAGGCCGGGGCTTCCACCCTGGCCCTGAAAAAGTACACCATGGTGAAGCCGGAGCGGGTGGCGGCGCAGGCCCTGAAAGATTCCTTTTACCGCCGCCCCGTGTCCGTGTGCACCCTGCCCATAAAATCCCTCCGGGCAGTTTCCGGGGTTCTGCCCCACAGTGTGATGCTTAAGGCACAGAGATGGCTGAAACAGAAAGGAATGTAAACACATGCAGTGGAAAAGGCTTTTTTCAACGGATGTTTCAAAGGGAACGAGGAATTACCTGGACAGTCAGAAGAAATATGAGATTCTGCGGACAGCGCTCTATTTCGGCATCTCCCTGTCCCTGTTCGCGGCAGGATGGATTCAGACGGGAAGCCGCGGAAACCTGCTGACCATCGTGGCCGTCCTGGGGTGTCTGCCCGCCAGCAAGAGCCTGGTGGGCGCTGTGATGTTTCTCCGTTTCAGGAGCTGCAGCAGGGATACCGCGGAGGCGGTGGAGCAGCACAGCCAGGGGCTTATCTGCCTCTATGACATGGTATTTACTTCTTATAAGAAAAATTATGTGGTCAATCACCTGGCGGTATGCGGCAACACCGTGTGCGGTTTTTCGGAAGACGGGGGCTTTCCGGAAAATGAGTTTTACAGCCATATAGGGGATATCCTGAAACTGGACGGGCATAAGAATGTTACCGTAAAAATATTTACGGATTTACATAAATATACCGAGCGTCTGGACCAGATGATGAACCTGGGCCGGGAGGACTCCGTAACCGCTGCCGTGGCCGCTACCCTGAAAAGCGTTGCGCTCTGAATTTTAGGCGGTACATACATAATATTGCGGAAAGAATCGGAAAGAAATGAACCGGTAAAGGAAGATCATGCAGTCAGTTATTATAGGAAAGAACCAGGCCGGACAGCGCCTGGACAAATTTTTGCATAAATGCCTTCCCCTTGCAGGAAACGGATTCCTGTACAAAATGCTGCGGAAAAAGAATATCACCCTGAACGGGAAAAAGGCGGAGGGCGGAGAAATCCTTGCGCCGGGTGACCAGGTGCGATTCTTTCTCTCTGACGAGACATTTTGCAGGTTTTCCGGGAACATTTCCAGGGAGATGCCGGCGGAAGGTTCCGGAGGGATGCCACAGCGAGGTTCCGGAGAAAGGCCGGGGGCGGGGGAAGTTCCCGGGGAGACGGAGCCGAAATATGTCCCTGGCGGAAAGGGCAGAACCGGACTGGACGGAAAGCATCCCGAAATCCCCGGCCGAATTCCGGATAAAACCAGGTCAGGCAAAAATGTACCGGACAGGGCGGAATATGAGAGAGCTTTCCGCATCCTGCAGGGAATCACCGTACTGTATGAGGATGAGGACTGTGTGATTGTGGACAAACCTTCCGGAATCCTCTCCCAGAAGGCGGCGCCTGGGGATGTGTCGCTGAATGAATGGCTGATCGGTTATCTGCTGCTGCAGGATCCTTCCCTGGAAAAGGATCTTCCCACGTTCCGCCCCTCCGTCTGCAACCGCATTGACAGAAATACCAGCGGCATCGTGCTCTGCGGCAGGAGCCTTCCGGGACTGCAGTACCTGAATGCAGGTATACGGGAGCGCAGGATACGGAAATTCTACCGGACCATCTGTGTAGGGGCAGTCCGGGAAGCCGGGGAGATAGAGGGCTGCCTGACGAAGAGCGGGACACGGAACCGGGTCAGCATATCACGCAGTTCCGGACAGTTCGGAGCCGCAGCCCCCGGCGGAGGGAAAGCATCCCCCATCCGGACCGCCTACAGACCTATCTTCGCAACAGATGACTTCACCCTGCTGGAGGTGGAGCTGATTACCGGAAAAAGCCACCAGGTC
The DNA here is from genome assembly GCA_910578995.1 of uncultured Acetatifactor sp. Classification (GTDB taxonomy): domain Bacteria; phylum Bacillota; class Clostridia; order Lachnospirales; family Lachnospiraceae; genus Acetatifactor. Next base: position 18,792 of record CAJTSY010000045.1, on the reverse strand, counting down.
CGGGCCCATCTGGCGGATATAGGGCATCCCGTCATTGGTGATGCCAAGTACGGGCAGGAATCCGTGAACCGTATTCTGAGAAAAGAATACGGGCTGAGTACCCAGCTGCTGCATGCCTGCCGGGTCACATTTCCTGAATCCGTCTCCGGTCCGGGACGGGCACTGGGGGGCAGAAGTATTCTGGCTCCTTGTCCGGAACTGTTCCGGAGGATAGAAGCAGGGCTGTTTTCATCCGTTTCCGGAACGGGAAAAGGGAATGATACAGGCAAAGGATAGAACCAATCAGGACAAAAGTCCGGTATGGAAGGAAAGACCAGGCCGGAAGAAAATCCAGGACAGAGGGTACATTTTATGGCTACATGGAATTCCAGGGGACTGAGGGGCTCCACACTGGAGGATATGATCAACAGAACCAACGAGAAATATGCAGAAGGAGGACTGGCGCTGATCCAGAAGATCCCTACCCCTATCACGCCCCTCAAAATAGACAAGGAGCACCGCCAGATCACTCTGGCTTATTTTGAGCAGAAGAGTACTGTTGACTACATAGGGGCAGTCCAGGGGATTCCGGTATGCTTCGATGCCAAGGAATGTGCCACTGACACTTTTGCCCTTCAGAATATCCATGAGCACCAGGTGAATTTCATGGAGAAATTTGAGAAACAGGGAGGCGTCTCTTTCTTCCTGATCTATTACACCCACAAGGATATCTTTTACTATCTGCCCCTGGAGATGCTTCTCTATTTCTGGAGAAGGGCAAAGGACGGCGGTCGGAAAAGCTTCCGCTATGAGGAGCTGAATCCGGAATATATCCTGCCCCAGAAACACGGGCTCCTGGTTCCCTATCTGGACATGCTGCGGAAGGATTTGGAGGACAGGGCTTGACAGTGGGGGCATCTTCCGATATACTACTGTTGATTTATTTTGGCAGCGCGGCAGCACGTTACCGTGGTAAAGCCGTCCTGCACCGGCATCAGGGAGGAGAGTATGAGCCAGAGATTATTACATACGCCCGAAGGGGTCAGGGATATCTACGGAAAAGAGTATGCCTGCAAGCTCCATGTGGAGAGCAGGCTGAAGGAACGTATCCGGCTCTATGGCTATGAAGAAATCCAGACCCCCACATTTGAGTTTTTTGACGTGTTTTCCAGGGAAATCGGAACCACCCCCAGCAGGGAGCTGTACAAATTTTTCGACAAAGAGGGAAATACTCTGGTGCTGCGTCCTGACTTTACCCCTTCCATCGCCAGATGCGCCGCGAAATATTTCTGTGAGGAAAAGGTTCCCCTGCGGTTCAGCTACATGGGCAACACCTTCACGAATACTTCCAGTCTCCAGGGCAAATTGAAGGAAGTCACTCAGATGGGCGTGGAGATGATCAACGACCCTTCGGTGGAGGCGGACGCGGAGATGATCTCGCTGTTGGTGGAGGCCCTGCTGAATACAGGACTTGAGCGCTTCCAGGTGGCCATTGGAAATGTGGAATATTTCAAGGGACTGTGCGGCGAGGCGGGACTGGATGAGGAGACGGAAGCGGAGCTGCGGATCTTTATCTCCGGGAAAAATTATTTCGCATCCCGGGAACTGCTCCAGGAGAGGGGCGTGGATCCGAAATACCAGGAACGGCTGTTGGGACTGGCTGACCTGTTCGGCCATATGGGTTCCCTGTCCCAGGCGGGATCCATGGCGGACAACCCCCGTTCCCGGGAAGCCATAGAGAGGCTTGGGAGACTGTATTCACTTCTGGAGCTGTACGGGGTGGCAGATTATGTCTCCTTTGACCTGGGCATGCTCAGCAAATACAGATACTATACGGGAATGATCTTCAAGGTCTACACTTACGGCGTGGGAGAGGCCGTGGTGAAAGGCGGCAGGTATGACAGACTGCTGCGGCAGTTTGGAAAGGAAGCGCCTGCGGTGGGGTTTGTGATGGTGGTTGACAGTATTCTGGAGGCTCTTTCCAGGCAGGGAGCGGCGTTTCCGGTTCCGGATGAGATACGGAAGATTTATTATGAGGACGGAAATTTTCAGGAAAAACTGGAAGAGGCCCGACAGCTCCGCGGACAGGGAATCCCGGCGGAACTGGTACATGGGTGAGTTCGGCAGATATAGCGGGACTCCTTGAGAGGAAGAACAGGCTCTTACAGACCTGGATGTAGAGAAACGAGAGGAATAAAGAGTATGACGGAAACGCGTTATCTGACTTTTGCGCTGGCCAAGGGCAGGCTTGCCATAAAGACCCTGGAGCTGTTGGAAAACATGGGAATCTCCTGCGAGGAGATGAAGGATAAGGCTACAAGGAAGCTGATCTTTGTAAACGAGGAACGGCGACTGAAGTTTTTCCTTGCCAAAGGGCCGGATGTGCCCACCTATGTGGAATACGGCGCCGCCGATATAGGCGTGGCCGGAAACGATACCATCCTGGAGGAAGACCGGAATGTATATGAGGTACTGGATCTGGGCTTTGGAAAATGCCGGATGTGCGTCTGCGGGCCGGAAAGCGCCAGGGAGCTGCTGCTGCACCACGAGCGGATCCGGGTGGCCAGTAAATATCCCAACATTGCAAAGGATTACTTCTATAATAAAAAACACCAGACAGTGGATATCATCAAACTGAACGGTTCAGTGGAACTGGGGCCCCTGGTAGGACTGTCGGAAGTCATCGTGGACATTGTGGAGACAGGTTCCACCCTGAGGGAAAACGGCCTGGAAGTCCTGGAGGAGGTATGCCCGCTGTCTGCCAGAATGATTGTAAACCCGGTGAGCCTGCAGATGGAACGGGCGCGGATCCAGGAGATCGTGATGGGATTCCGGGGAATACTGCATCAAAGATTTTTACAGTAAAGGGAAATGAGGAAAGTATGAGAATCATAAAACTTACACAGGAAACAAAATCAGCCCTTTTGGATGAGCTGCTGAAAAGAAGCCCCAATCATTATTCCGAATATGAGAGTACGGTTAATGAGATTCTGGACAATGTCCGAAAACAGGGTGACAGGGCGTTGTTTGAATATACCATGAAATTTGACAGGTTCGCCCTGGATGCCGGCAATATCCGGGTCACGCCGGAGGAAATACAGGATGCCTACCGGAAAATGGATCCTGACCTGGTGGAAATCATCCGGAAAAGCGCCGCCAACATCCGTGCCTTTCATGAAAAGCAGCTCCGAAGCAGCTGGTTTGACGCAAAGGAGGACGGCAGTTTTCTGGGCATGAAGATCACCCCCATCGCAAAGGCGGGGGTCTATGTACCCGGGGGTAAGGCAGCCTATCCCTCCAGTGTGCTGATGAATGTGGTTCCGGCCAGGGTGGCAGGGGTGGGAGAGATTCTCATGACCACTCCTCCCGGAGCGGACGGGCAGGTCAATCCCGGCACTCTTGTCGCCGCCGATATCGCCGGGGTGGATGCCATATATAAGGTGGGCGGCGCCCAGGCGGTGGCAGCCATGGCATTCGGAACAGAGTCCGTGCCCAGAGTGGACAAGATTACCGGGCCCGGCAATATTTTCGTGGCTCTGGCCAAAAAGGCAGTATACGGCTATGTGGGCATCGACTCCATAGCCGGCCCCAGCGAGATCCTGGTACTGGCGGATGAGACCGCCGATCCCAGATATGTGGCGGCAGACCTTCTCTCCCAGGCGGAGCACGACGAATTGGCCAGCGCCATCCTGATCACCACTTCGGAGGAACTGGCCGGGGCTGTGTCCGACCAGGCGGAATGCTTCATGGAGCAATTGTCCCGAAGGGACATCATCCGGAAGTCCCTGGAGAATTACGGCTACATTCTGCTAGCGGAAAACATGGAGGATGCCATCCAGGCCGCCAATGAGATTGCTTCGGAACACCTGGAAATCCTGACGAGGGATCCTTTTGAAATCATGCCAAAGATCCGTAATGCAGGAGCCATTTTCCTTGGGGAATATTCTTCCGAGCCTCTGGGGGATTATTTTGCGGGCCCCAACCATATCCTGCCCACCAACGGCACGGCACGGTTCTTCTCGCCCCTGAATGTGGACGATTTCCTGAAAAAGACCAGTGTTATCTCTTATTCCAGGGAGGCTCTGGAAAAGGCACATAAAGATATTGAAACCTTTGCCGAAAGCGAGGGTTTGACGGCCCATGCGGGCAGCATCCGGGTCAGGTTCGAAAAGGGCTGAAATATAATACCATAAAATGTCAAAAAGGAAACCGGAATTATGACAAGAACCGCATCCATACACAGAACAACAAAAGAAACAGACATCTCTGTCACCCTGAACCTGGACGGCGCGGGGGAAGCCGGGATTTCCACGGGAATCGGCTTTTTTGACCATATGCTGGAGGGCTTTGCCAGGCACGGCTTTTTCGACTTGAAATGCCGGGTGAAGGGCGATCTGCAGGTGGACGGGCACCATACCGTGGAGGACACGGGGATCGTACTGGGACAGGCCATAGCAAAAGCGGTGGGGGACAAAAAGGGAATCCGCAGGTACGGTTATTTCATCCTGCCAATGGACGATGCCCTTGCCCTCTGCGCGGCTGACCTGTGCGGCAGACCCTGGCTGAATTTTCAGTGCAGCTTCCCCGCTGAGCGGGCAGGAGGCCTGGACACGGAACTGGTGCGGGAATTCTTCTACGCCGTCTCGTACAGCGCGGGCATGAACCTGCATCTGAAGATACTGGACGGTCAGAATACCCACCACATGATCGAAGCCCTGTTCAAGGCTTTTGCCAAGGCCCTGGATCAGGCTGTGGGGATGGAGCCCCGGATTGAGGGCGTGCTGAGCACCAAAGGCAGTCTGTAAAAGATTCACCTGCCAAGAAACGCAGAGAACAGAACAGTCACAGGATGGAAACTTCCTGGGGTCAGCCATGAGAAAGACAAATGAGGTAGCCACATGAACGGAAACAGCAGTGCCATCATTAAAAAATTTGTACCCTGCATATACTTATATCACGGACATGCCGTAAGACGCCTGACAGACCCGGCGGTGGTGGAGACGGATCCCCTGCGTCTGGTCAGCCTGTACAACGAGAACGGTGCGGATGGCCTGATCGTTTTTGATATGTCGGAGGGGGACCAGGAACACGAGGAAGCCCTGGACATGATCAGGGATATCTGCGCTGCCGCCGAGATGGATGTCATCGGTGCAGGCAATATCCGGCGGATGGAGGATGTGAAAAAGCTCCTCTACGCAGGCTGCAGACGGGTGGTTCTGGATTTCACCAGGGAAAGCAACAGGGCCATCACCGAGGAGGTTTCCCTGAGGTTCGGGAAGAACAAAATTTTGGCTTCCTATGAGAATTCAGATGTAATAGCGGCCAGCCGGGAGCTTCTGGAACAGTATGTATCCGCCCTTCTCCTGATGAATCCCCACCAGATCAGGGAGACGGAAAGCGTTACGGACCTGCCCTTTTATGTGCAGGTCAACCAGGTGGCACTGAACAAGCTGATGGAAATATTTGCATATGAACATGTGTGCGGCGTGACGGGCAACACCATCAATGACAATTACCGGGAGGTATTAACTTTGAAGAACCTGTGTAAGGAAAACGGGATCCTGGTGGAAACCTTTGAGGCCGCCTACCAGTGGGACGACCTTCGGAAAAACCGGGAGGGACTGATACCGGTAGTGGTGCAGGATTACCGTACCAGGGAAGTCCTGATGATGGCCTATATGAACCAGGAGGCCTACGAGCAGACCATCCGCACCGGCAGGATGACTTATTTCAGCAGAAGCAGGGGGCAGCTCTGGCTGAAGGGAGAGACCAGCGGCCATTTTCAGTATGTGAAGAGCCTGACTGCGGACTGCGACATGGATACCATCCTGGCCAGGGTCTCACAGGTGGGCGCAGCCTGCCATACCGGGGCCAGGAGCTGCTTTTTTAACGAAATTACAAAGAAAGAATATGAAGAAACCGCCAATCCCCTTCAGGTTCTGGAGGATGTCCTGGATGTGATTAAAGACCGGAAACTCCATCCCAAGGAGGGTTCCTATACCAATTACCTCTTTGACAAGGGAATGGACAAGATCCTGAAAAAACTGGGCGAGGAGGCCACGGAGATCGTCATCGCCGCCAAGAATCCCGGCTCCAATGAAGTAAAATATGAGATGAGCGATTTCCTGTACCATATGATGGTTCTGATGGTGCAGAAGGGCATAGGCTGGGAGGAAATCATGGCGGAGCTGGCCAACCGATAAATTGTAGTAAAATCCCTATTGGGAAAATGAGAACGATGAGAAAGGACACAGTGAAACGACATGCTTCTGATACGGAACGGATATATGATAGATCCCAAATCCGGCAGGGAAGGAAAATATGACCTGCTGATTGATGGGGACAGGATCAGAAAGATCGGAAAACAGCTTCCCGTGCCGGAGGAACACTGCCGGGTCATTGACGCGGAAGGACTGTTGGTGGCACCCGGCCTGGTGGATGTACATGTCCATTTCCGGGATCCGGGATTCCCTCTGAAGGAAGACATCCTCACAGGGGCGCGGGCCGCGGCAAAGGGAGGATTTACCACTGTGGTGATGATGGGGAATACAAAGCCCTGCATGGACAATCCCGATACCCTGCGCTATGCCCTGGAAAAAGGAAAAAGCACAGGCATTCATGTCCTGTCCTGCGCCAATGTGACCATGGGCATGCAGGGACAGGAGCTGACCCCCATGGAGGAACTGGCTGTCCGGGGAGCCGTAGGCTTTACCGACGACGGTATTCCCCTGATGGATGAGGAAATCGTCCGCGCCGCCATGGAACGGGCGGCAAAGCTGGACATGCCCATCAGCTTTCATGAGGAGGACCCCTCGCTGATCTCGGAGAACGGCATCAACCGGGGAAAAGCCAGCGCCCATTTCGGCATCGCAGGATCCCCCAGGGAGGCTGAGACCGGCCTGGTGGAGCGGGATCTGCGGTTGGCCCTGGAGACGGGAGCAGATATCAATATACAGCATATCAGCACACGGGAAGCCGTAGACCTGGTGCGCCGGGCAAGGGAAAAATCCCCACGCATCCACGCGGAAGCCACACCCCATCACTTTTCCCTTACTGAGGAGGCCGTGATCCGGTACGGCTCCCTGGCCAAGATGAACCCGCCCCTGCGGGAGGAGGAAGACCGTCTGGCTATTATACAGGGCCTGGCGGACGGCACCATCGACATCATAGCCACAGACCACGCCCCGCATACGGAGGAAGAAAAGGCAAAGCCCCTGCCCCAGGCGCCAAGCGGCATTATCGGACTGGAGACGGCCCTGCCCCTTGCCATCACCTGTCTGGTACAGGAAGGATACCTTACCATGGGAAAGCTGCTTCGCCTGATGAGCGCCAACCCGGCAAACCTTTACCACCTGGACGCAGGCTATCTGGCGGAAAACGGCCCCGCGGACCTGGTTCTGATCGACACGGCCGGGGAGACCATTCCGGGAGACTATGCCTCAAAGGCATCCAACACCCCTTTCACCGGGTGGCGCCTCAGAGGAAGAGTGGTGAGAACCATCGCTTCAGGCATAACTGTTTATGAGGACAGACAAAAATAATACATGTAATAACGTAAAAAAGCTACCGGTAAAGGGTAGCTTTTTTCAGGCACGATTCTATATAACACTTTACCAAAAAAAGAAAGAAAAGTCTAGTCTTTTTTTAATTTTTCTATATAATTTTATTTATCACTCTTATTAGTACCAGATAAGACAGAAGGAAGGAGATCCCAATGAGTATGGAAGGAAACCATTTCCAGGAAGGAAAGCAGTCCCAGGCCAAAAAACGCTCACAGGAAGAAACGACCGAAGGAAAGAACCCCAGGAAAGAAAAGAACGGGTTACAGGGCACATCCCGGCAGGCGGAGGAGAAGTTCCTGGAACAGACCCTTGCCGTCATCCATGAAAACCTGGAAAACTACGGCGGACAGGTAGCCCGGATGCGGGAAGAAATCGACGACATGCTCGACCATTTTCACGATGACAACCCGGAGCTGATCAATCTCCTGGAGAACAGCATGACGCTGTACGACCAGATGAAGCGTGCCCTGGAACGGAACGAGCGGGCTCGGAACAAACCCTATTTCGGCAGGATTGACTTTTACGACGAGATGCTGGAGAAGTATGAGAGCATCTACATCGGCAAAGGAGGCATTTCCAGGGACGCCACCCGCCAGGCTGTGATCGACTGGCGGGCGCCTGTGGCAAACGCATACTATGAAAACGGTCTGGGCAGATGCTGCTACACCGCCCCGGGAGACAGAGAGATTCCCATCGACCTGAAGCTGAAGCGCACATATGAGATCGAGTACGGAAAGCTTCTGGATTACTACGACAGCGAGGTGGTGGCCAACGACGAACTGCTGACAAAATACCTGGCAAAAAACAAGCAGGCTGTCCTGGGAGAGATCATCGCCACCATCCAGAAAGAGCAGAACGACATCATACGCAAATCCCCTTATCACAACATCATCGTCCAGGGGGTGGCCGGTTCCGGCAAGACCACAGTGGCCATGCACCGGATCTCCTTCATCCTCTACAATTACCAGGATCGCTTCAGGCCCGACGATTTCTATATCGTGGGCAGCAACCGCATTCTGCTGAATTATATTACCGGAGTGCTTCCTGACCTGGACGTGTACGGCATCCGTCAGATGACCATGGAACAGCTTTTTGTCCGGCTGTTGTACGAGGACTGGGACGAAAAGAAATACACTGTCCGGCCAGGCGCCCAGGGCAGCAATACGGACAGCGTCAAGGGTACTTCCGGATGGTTTAAGGACCTGAAGGAGTACTGCGATTTACTGGAGTGGAACACCATCCTGCGGGAGTCCATTTACCTGAACCCGAAGCAGTTCGTGGAAGGACTGCGGGACGGCAGAAACGGTGTCTACGATACCACAATAGGGAAACCGGTGAACCCCTACGACCTGGTCCGCCTGGTGGACGGGGAGGCCGTGGAGCGCTATATCCGCCAGAACCCAAAAGTCTCCATGCAGAGCAAGATCAATATGCTCAACGACCGCCTGATCATCAAAATCAAGGAAGAATTTCTGGGCAAGGGGGTCAAGTACACCGAGGCGGAACGGAAGGCCATCCTGAAAGCCTACCGGGGCAGATACGGGGGCAAGATCTGGAAGGGATCCATTTATGAGCTTTACCGGAATTTCCTGATCAGGCAGGCCGACCGGGGAAAGGCGGTGGACATTCCCGGCCATGAATTCGATGTCTATGATCTGGCGGCCCTGGCTTACATCTATAAAAGGATCAAGGAGACCGAAGTGATCAGCGAGGCCCACCACATCGTCATCGACGAGGCCCAGGATTTTGGGATGATGGCGTATTCCGTACTCCGTTTCTGCATCGAGGCCTGCACCTATACCGTCATGGGGGATGTGTCCCAGAATATTCACTTCGGCTTCGGCCTGAATGACTGGGAAGAGCTGCGCGGCCTCCTGCTTACCGACGAGATGGACAGCTTCGGCATCCTGAAGAAAAGCTACCGGAATACGGTGGAGATATCTGATTTTGCCACCGGGATCCTTCACCATGGACGTTTTTCCAGTTATCCGGTGGAACCCATTATACGCCATGGCGATCCCGTGAGAGTGGAACAGTGCCTGGAGGAGGAGCTCTTTATGAAAGCCGCGGTAGTCTGCAGGAAGTGGCAGGAGAAAGGATTTGACACCATCGCGGTAGTCTGCCGGAACAGACGCAGCGCAGACCTGGCGGCGGAATCCCTGGGAAAATATATTGAGGTAATGGAAAGCGACCTGGAAAAGGCGGTCTTCGGAAGCGGCATCATGGTGCTTCCCGTGGAGTACACCAAGGGACTGGAATTCGATACCGTGCTGATCCTGGATCCCACCAGAGAGGACTATCCGGTGGACGACGGCCATGCAAAACTGCTCTATGTAGCGGCCACCAGGGCCCTCCATGAGCTTTGCGTCCTCCATACGGAAGAACTCACCGGCCTTATCGCGGATCCCGTTCCGGAAGGGCACCGGATCCTGGACGGCGGAGAAGACGGGAAAGCGACCCGGGCCAGAAAAGGAAAAGTCTGTTCAGACAGAATCGGAAACCTCAAAGGGCATCCGGGAGATTCTGCTGCGGAGAAGGATGCAG
>CAJTSY010000045.1:0-8607 GCA_910578995.1 uncultured Acetatifactor sp. | reverse complement strand
AGAAAAGGCGACCAAATGAGTCAACCACGGCAGGCTGATTCCAGAGCCATGAAGGATTCCAGAGTCGTAAATGATCCCAGAGCTGCGAATAATTTCAGCGCCGCGAATCCTGCCGCACCAGGGCTGCAGAACAGAAGCAGTGTTCCCTCGCCCTATACGGGCGCGCAAAGGCCCCGGGCAGTCCTGGCCTCCCCTGCAGCAACCGCAAAAGAAAAGCAGCCACCGTCATCCCTGACCAGCCTGTACAGCGCCGCTTCCGCTCCATCCCGGCAGACAGCTCCTGAAGGCCCCAAAACGCCGCCCCGGTCCTCCGGAACCCGGCCGGCCTATCCGGCTTTCGGCGACATTCCGCCCACGGAGAAACTGCGCCCTCTGGGGCATTCCAAAATCGACCTCTCCGTCCGGTGGGTGACAAAACAGCCCGACGGCCTGCACCTCCAGAGCCGCTATGGCACACTGCGGCTCAGTCCTGTGGGAAGCGCCATCATACGGGTCACTTTTGCCAGAAACACACAGCCGGATCCAAAGGTACATCCCGGCATAGCGGTAGACCGGCTGGAAAAGTTCTGGATGTACAGGGACTCCGGAAATACCCTGGAACTGACCACGGACGAATTGTCCCTCCAGGTGGACAAATCCACAGGTGCCATACGCTATCTTTATCTGGACGAGGATTCCGGCCAGAAACAACTCCTCCTGCAGGAACGGAAACGGGAATGCCGCCAACTGGAGACAGCTTCCCGGAGCGAAAACAGCCCCAAGGCCTGCGGCATGCAGAGCTGGCTCTTCCTGGATTATGGGAAAGAAGAACACCTGTACGCCTTTTCGCCGGAAAGTGCGGGAATACCATTGAAAGGCTCTGCCCGGTATATTTCCCGGAATGAGGGAGAGGGACTTCCCATGCTGATCTCCGACCGGGGCTACGGCATACTGATGGCCGCATCCTCCCCGGTATTTTGCTGTGACATCCCGGCCTACGGCTCTTACCTGCACGCAGAGAATGAAAAGCAGCTGGATTTTTATTTTATCGCAGGCAGAAAAAAGGATACACTGCTGAATGCCTATGCGTACCTGTGCGGTAAAATATAATTTCTGATCTTAGATTTCTTATCTTTGAAATGTACGGCAATAGATTTACCCGATAAAATATTCCCTGCCTCGCGGCAAAGGTTTCTGACTGCCGGTCTAACCAACTGCAGCAGGGAATATCTTTCCGGTACACCATTACATTATTCTCTGGCCTGTGCGGTGTTTCGTGGTCTCCCGCACAAAGTCCAGGGACAGTAAAGTATCATCCGGCTTCTCCTGCAGATTACCGCGAAATCGCCTCCACCCAGGTCTCAAGTACTTCCTCGTAATCCTCCGAAATCGCCTGGAATATTTTCTCTGTGGTGACACCGGCCACCTCCATGCCGTTCCTGTCCATGACGATCACCGCTGCTACCAGGAAAAGGGCGATCCACATGCGCAGTCTGAAAAAGGACAGGGGTTCCGCATCTGCCGGATCTTCCTCCCCATAAGGTGCTCCATAGGAATAAGATGTCTCGTAGAAATGAGACTTTCCGTAGGGATATAATCTCCCCTGGGACGATTTGTTCCCATAGGACGCTCTGTTCCCCTGGGAATAAGGATACGCCTGCCCGAAATCTTCCGGCTCCGTACTGGCCTTCCCGTATAAGATCCGTTCCCGGTTGGACAGGTCATACCGGTTCTCGTGATACCTGGAGCGTATCTGCTGCACCAACTGTAGTTTCTGTTCTGTCGATATATTTTCCATTCCGTTTACCTCTTCGGGGTTGCGCCCCATCTGAGAGCTTATTTATAAATATGGCATATCCCCCTTTGTTATGATAGCAGATAACCTGTCCGGCGGTAAAAACCTAAAATCCGATTGCTTCCCATATGAAAGTCTGCTATGATGGATTCATGGCATGATCCGAAAGGGGAAGAAACAAATGACAAAAGCAGACAGGGATGCGGTGGAAAGCTTCGGCTCTTTTTTGAAGGAACACCGACTGAAATACGACGTTACCCTGGAGCAGCTGTCCGACGGCCTGTGCTCTGCCAGCTGGCTGGCCCGCGTAGAGGCAGGGACACGGACGGCGGGAAAGGCGCTGCGGGACAGTCTCCTGTACCGCCTGGGTGTATCGCCGGACACCTATGAGCATTTCCTCTTTGAAGAGGATTACATACGCTGGAAAAAGCGGCAGCAGTTGCTCTACGCCGTGTCCAGAAGGGACAGGGAGGAAGCCATGGGGCTCCTGCGGGGATACCGGGCCCCATACGAAGAAGGAGTGAAGGAAGGTGTGGACAGGCGGCTGGAGAGGCAGTTTTGCCTGAGCATGGAGGCACAGATCCTGCAGGCAGGGGCTGTGACGGAAAGGTCCGCAGGGCAGGGCCTGCGGGAAAAACTGGGTGACCTGTATCGGGAGGCCCTGTAGCTGACTCTAAGGATTCCTGATTCTCACGCCTCAGAAGGGAAGACTTTCGGCCAGGAGACGCCGCCTGCCGCAGCCCGGGGCATCCGGGATAAAATCTGTTCGGTGCAGGAGCTGAACCTGCTGTTGGAAGCGCTTCATTACGGACAGCACCGGGACAGTGAGGCTCTCTATAAGGATATCCTGTGCCTGATAGAAGAATCCCGGTTTGATACAGTCAGTCGGGCAAAGATATATCCCAAAACAGTATATTACCTCTGCCTGGACGGGATGGCACGGGGAACATGGGGATTCGAAGAGAAAGCGGAAGCAGAAATGCCAACTCTGTCCCTTGTCGTAAATGGGAAAATATGCTATAGTATACTCAGCGGAGGACAGCTGAATTCTGAAAACTTAAAATGACAGGAGGAATTTTTCATGACTGGTATGAACAGGATGAAGAAACTGGTAGTTGCCGCAGTCATGGGTCTGGCGATTGTTGTACAGGGCATGATGCCGGTGATATCTGTAAAGGCGGCGGAGGCTGTACCGATGGTTTTGGAAACATGTAAGGGATGCGGAACAGCTGTGAATGTAGATGTAAAGAGAACTGACGGAGCAAGAACATGGCTCTATAAGTGTGATGATCCATCGCATAAGGAGGCAGGTATGATAGACTGTAATGTTTATAGAGTAACGGTAATCGTAACTACCAGGTATCTCTGTCCGAAATGCGAGAAATCAGAAGTAATAGGTACGAGTACGGAATATAAATATATACATGTCTTCTAAGACTTTTAGATCGACAAGGAAGAAATTTCCTGAGGGGCCCGAGATATCCCGGGCTCCGTTTTCAGCGTTGTGGCAGATGGGAGGTATGGGATGAAGGATAGAAACATGAGATCAGAGACAGTACGGAGAAAGACAGGCTGCTTAAAGCATGCAGCGTTTATATGCCTGGCCTGCATCCTGCTCTTTTCGGCGTGTGGAAAGAAGCAGCAGGAACAGTCAGGAATACAGGAGTCAGGGACGCAGGGACAGCCGGAAACACGGCAGCAGTCAGACCAGGAGGGTGAATATCTCTATGTGCCGGAGGGGGGTGGAGGGGATCTTTCCGGAGCTTGATTCCATGGGGCAGCGTAATTTCGCGGTGAATGGAGACTACCTGTACTATCTGACGGACGGGATTTACCGGATCCCCCTGGGAGAAAAACTGGATTTTACCCGGAAGGAAACGGTTGCCCAGAAGAGTTCCCTCCTGGAATCGGCAATGGAGAGTATTGAATATTTTACAGTAGACCAGGATCAGAATCTGTACTATATAACGCTCTCCCATAGGGACATGATCCCCACCCTGCATAAACGGACAGCGGAGGGGGAGGAAGTGTACAGCAGCCCGATGGAGGAGGAAATGACGACATTTTCTTTTGATCATATCCTGGCTGTGGACGGGACGGGAGGAGTGTATGTCCTGCTCCCGTCTTCCATCCTGCACTACGGCCCGGAGGGAAGTCTGACGGGAGAGCTTCCCCTGGAGGAAGAAATGGCGGAACGCAGTGGGGCAATGAATAACCTGATAGGGCTGCCTGACGGGCATGTCTTCTTTATTACGAGAAGTGCTCTGGTTGTGGACAGCAGGGCCTATGAGATTCCGGAAGGGGACAGACCCAGGCTGCAGGAATCGGAAAGTCTGTCCCAGGCAATTCGCGGAAGCCAGGTGTACCCGGGCCTGGACGGGCTGCTGATCCAGTCCGGTGACGGTGTGCTGTACCGTTATAGTCTGGCGGACGGATCCGTCGAAACGATTCTGTCCTGGCAGGACTGCGATCTCCACAGGAATGACATAGTGGCCGTTATACAGGCTTCGGAGGGACGGCTGCTGGTTGTAGCCCGTACCGGGGAAATCACGGAGGGATTTCAGGAGATGCTTCTTCTGACCCAAACCCCGGCAGACCGGGTCCCCCGGAAGGAGACGGTTACGCTGGCATCTCTGTCCCCCTCCGATGACATGGAGAAGGCGGCAGTGAAATTCAACCGGAGCAACAGCTGGTACCATGTCACCATAGAGAGGTACGGGGCAGGCAATTTCTATTCGGATGCAAACGAAGGGGCCAGGGCGAGGCTGGACAGCGCGCTGATATCAAAGGAGAACGCGCCGGATCTGCTGGACCTGTCGGATCTGGATGTCATCAAATACGCGGAAGCCGGTGCGCTGGAAGATCTCTATCCCTATATGGAGCAGGGTGGGGAGATCCGCAGGGAGAATTTTCTGTCCAATCTGCTGGAGGGATATACCTTTGATGGAAAGCTGGCCTGTATCCCTAAGACATTTATATTTAGGGGGGCTTACATTACCGATGAGCGGATCCTGGAGACGGCGGAGTGGACGATGGAAAGCGTCCTGGAGACAGCGGGGCAGTATCCGGATGCCCGGCTGTTCCCAGAGGATGCGGAGGGACTACAGGAGTATTATGGGGCCTATCTTCTGGAGAAATTCGTGGATTGGGAGAGCGGGGAATGCCGGTTTGACAGTGAGGAATTCTCCCGGCTGCTGGAGCGGGTGAAACAGGAGTCCGCACTGGCCGGGCAGGAACCTCTGCTGGATGTACAGTTTATCGTGAGCTATGATGACTATCAGAAAGCGTTAATGGAAGCAGCGGAAGGCAGGGAAAAGGCCGTCCTGCGCGGGCTGCCCTCGGCTGACGGCACAGATACCTATACGCCCAGGGCGTGGGACATACTGGGGATCAGCGTCAATTCCAGGCAGAAGGACGGAGCCTGGGAATTTATGCAGTTTTACTTACAAGAGGGAATGCAGATTGGACTCTCCTACAGATTCCCTACTCTGTTATCCTTGCTTGACGAGGTACAGGCATATTCTGTGACGCCGCAATACGAGATATACGACGGCAAGGTGCTGACAGACAGCGATGGCCGGCCCCGGGAAAAACCCAGGTATACCGTGACTAGCAATGGCATCGAGACAAAATTCTATGCCCTGGGCCAGGAGGAAGCAGAGTCCTTGCGCAGTGCGCTGGAGCAGATCGATTTCCGGCCCAGGGGGACGTTGGAGCAGTCCGTGCTTTCTATTGTGGAAGAGGAGGCGGATTTGTTTATCAAGGGGCAAAAGACTGTGGAAGAGACGACAGGCGTAATACAGAACAGGGTGCGTATCCTGCTGCAGGAGAACCTGTGAGCTTCATGAATCTGGGTGGCGGCATCGAAAATATCGAAATACAAGAAAGGGAAGCAAAAAATGGAAAACAACGGAAAAGCGTTTGGGGAGAAACTGGTCTCCAACATCGCAAAAGTCATCGTAGGAAAGGAGCAGACCGTCCGGCTCCTTGTGACAGCCCTGCTTGCGGACGGACATGTCTTGTTGGAGGACGTGCCGGGCACGGGCAAGACGAAACTGGCCAAAACCCTGGCCAAAAGCATTAGCGCCCAGTTTGCCAGGATCCAGTTTACCCCGGATCTCCTGCCCAGTGACATCACCGGTCTGAACATATACGACAGGCAGAAAAATGAGTTCGTGCTCCGCAAGGGCCCCGTATTTACCAATATACTCCTGGCGGACGAGATCAACCGGGCCACCCCCAGAACCCAGGCAGGCCTTCTGGAATGTATGGAGGAGCGTCAGGTCACCATCGATGGCGAAAGCTACGTGCCAGGGGTGCCCTTCTTCGTCATAGCCACCCAGAATCCGGTGGAGACCACAGGAACCTTCCCCTTGCCGGAAGCACAAATGGACCGCTTCATGATGCGGCTTTCCATGGGGCTGCCTGACAGGAAGGCGGAGCTTGCCATTCTGGACAAATATATGGACAGGGAGCCCCTGGCGGAGCTGGAAAGCGTCCTGACCCTGGAGGAGCTTGCACGGGCCAGGGTGGAGGCCGCCGGGGTTTTTGTCCATCCCTGCGTGAGGGAATACATGGTGGACATTGTGGAAGCCACCAGAAAGGGGGAGGAGATCCTACTGGGTGTCAGCCCCAGGGGAAACCTGGCCCTGCTCCGTTGCGGGAAGGCCTATGCCTGGCTTGAGGGGCGGGATTACGTCACCCCGGACGACATCAAGTCGCTGGCGGTTCCCGTCCTGGCCCACCGCATCGTGCTTGGGTACGGTTCCGGCGGCGTGGAGGGTACCGTCAAACGTATGGAAAAGATTCTGGAGTCCATACCTGTACCGACTGAGGAGTTTCACAGATGATCAGATTACTGGGTATCGGTCTCATCGGATTTCTCCTTTTGTGGGTGCAGC
This sequence comes from uncultured Acetatifactor sp., assembly GCA_910578995.1. GTDB lineage: Bacteria > Bacillota > Clostridia > Lachnospirales > Lachnospiraceae > Acetatifactor. Next base: position 1,932 of record CAJTSY010000045.1, on the reverse strand, counting down.
GTTCCCTGTATGAAAAGCTCTGGCGGAAATCCCTGTATGTATCTGTCAGTTTCGGGAAAGAGCCCCTCTTTGAAGGAGAGCAGGGTGAGCTGAAGGAAATCATTGAGAATAAAAAGAGGCTTCCCCTGTCCATGCTGAAGGTGAAGTTTAAGACGGACCGGCATCTGCTCTTCGGAAATGAGAAGGGTTCCCGCACCACGGACCAGTATTACCGCAATGACGTGTTCCGCATAGGCGGTGGGGAGCGGGTAACCCGGACACTGAAATTCCGGGGCGGACGGCGGGGGTATTATACCATAGATGAGGTCAGCCTGGTGGCTTCGGATCTGTTCTTCCTAAGTCAGCTGGTGGCGGACGTGCCATTGAAGACGGAAGTTTACATATACCCCAGACCTTATGATGCCGCCAGGCTGCGCCAGTCCCTGATCCAGATGAACGGCGAGATGCTGTCCAGGCGCCATCTCCTGGAAGATCCTTTTGAATACCGGGGAATAAGGGAGTACCAGCCCTATGACGACATGCGCAGCATCAACTGGAAAGCCACCGCCAAGACCGGCGATCTGAAGGTAAACCAAAGGAATTACACTTCCCTGAAAAGCGTGCGCATCTTCTTCAACATCCAGGACGACAATATCCTGAAGAAAGACGATGCCGTGGAGATGACCCTGCGCATCGTGGCTTCCCTGTGCCAAATTTTCCTAAAACAGGGCATTCAGGTGTCCTGCTACGGAAACGGCGTGGATATCGTGACCCACAGTCCCCTGGTCATTCAGCCGAAGGCAGGGCAGGGCCAGATGGATGCGGTTTACCGGGGGCTTGCCAGGATTGATGTGGAACAGCCTGCGGCGGATTTTGCCCGGAATTTCGAGGAAATCCTGTTTCAGAGATCCCAGGGTTCCTTCACTTATTTTGTGGCTCCCAACCAGTATGACGACTTTGTGGAGCTGCTGACACGCTTCCAGGAGACGGGGAATCCTTTCCTGTGGTTTTATCCGTCCTCTGCAGGTAAGGATCCGGAGCTGCCGCCTGCCCTGGAGCGGTGTATCGATATTATCCGCTTTGAAGTGTAGGAGAGAAATGGAGCAGAGATGAACATAGACAAAATTCGATTCGTAACCGAGATTCTGACACAGCAGATGAACCACTGGATGCTGTACCCCCTGGCGCTCCTGGTGGCGGGAGCCTCCAGGAATCTGGCAGGAGAGGGCGATGTCATGCTGCCGGCCTGGGCATTGTGCAGCCTGTTTCCCTTTCTCTTCTTCCTGATCCGCCTGAAGGTGTCACGCCTCATTCCTTTCGTTCTGCTGCATGTGGGCGCGGCAGCCCTTTCGCTGTTGGTTCCGGTAGGTTTTCCGGCGGGAAAGGTGGTCTGTATCTTATGCGTACTGGGATATCTGTTCTACTCCCATGTGCTGCGGCTGAAGCATGATGTGATGTGCTCCAATCCCATGCACCTGCCTGTGGGAGTGGGTCTGGGGGCGGTTTCCATCTTCATGGTGCACTATCTGGAGATCAGGGAATGGGATAACTGCTATATCTTTTCCCTAATCGGGGGGATTGCGCTATATTTTATCATATATTACATTGAACATTACCTGAACTTTCTCTCGGTCAACGAGAGCAGTGCAGGCTTTCTGCCCGCCAGGGAAATGTTCCATTCCGGGATGGGGCTTGTACTGGCCTATACCCTTGTGGGTACGGCAGTCCTGATTCTTTCCTCCCAGTTCGCCTGGCTTTCAGGGATTTTACAGCCCCTGAAGAACCTGTTTCTCGCTTTCCTGCGCTTTCTGTTCTCCGGCCATACCGCGACGGAAGAGGAGGCGGAGATTCCCATCGTGGAGGAGCAGCCCCAGGGCAATATGGGTGAAATGGTGCTTCCGGAGACCAATGAACCATTCTGGCTGTGGAAAGTACTGGAGTTCATCGCCATTG
>CAJTSY010000044.1:25198-28774 GCA_910578995.1 uncultured Acetatifactor sp. | reverse complement strand
CGCAATGTCATTATCGCAAGCCAGTACCTGGATAAAAGAAGCTCAGCCAGTATTGCGGACATCGTCTCGGGTATATGCGGCCTGCAGTACGATCCGAATCCAACCATCCATTTGAACCATTATATGATGCTTTGGAACAGGAAAAAGGACTTTGCCGTGGCTGACCTGGATGTAGCGGCATATAAGGAGTTTCAGATTACGGAAGCATTTGCTTTCAAGCGGAATATGTTTTTCGTTCCGACGAATGAATTCGCCATTTACCGTGCGGCGCTGAAGGATGTTGTAAGGTGGGGGTCTTCGGATGAAAGCTGGTTAGCGGCGGCGAACAGCCTGGAAGACCTGGCGGCGGAAGAAGAATTGAAGCAGGGGTTAAAAGATCAGCCCGGCATGACCACCAGGCAGATTTGGGAGTGCCTGCATTTATCAGATGAATGGGATGCATATGTAAAAGGAAGGAGGGCAGGTGACCTTAGTTTTGAACTGCCCATATTCCGTGCATTTTACAGGCTGAAACGCAGGACTGACCTGGTGACCTGCGGCAGAAATCCGGGAACTTTCAAAGAGCCGCTTTATATCCTGAAGGAAAATATCGGCATAAAAGAATGGCCAAATGCCGGAATCGGCAAAGAAGACGCCAGGGCATGGCTCATGGAAAAGCTTATCGCCTCTTTTGGAGTGACATATCCTGTCCATCTCTCTCATATAACGGGAATTCCTACTGCCGAAGTCACGCCCTTCTTCTCCAAATTGGAGCAGGAAGGAAAAATAACGCCGGTGAAGGTGGGAAAAAAGTCCTGTTACATCCACTCGTCAAAGGCAGTTCTGCTTGATAAAAGTGTAGATCAGGACAGCGAAGAAGTCCGTCTCATTTCTCCCATGGATATCCTGGTGCGGGACCAGACATGGCTGAAAACATTTTTTGATTATTCCTACACATTTGAGTATTTCAAGAAAAAGGGGATGAAATGGCCGCTGTCCATCCTTGTAGGAAACCGGTTTGTGGGATATTTTGACTGCAAGATGGAGTGGCGGACCGGAAGGTTCCTGATAAAAGAGAAAAATATATTCGACTCCGCTTTTAACGGCCACAGGGGAATTGAAATGGCGTTACAGGATTTAGCCGCTTTTCATGGGGCGGGGGATATTGTGGAAATAAAGTAGTCAAGATATCATAAGCCCCGGCATCGTCAAAAGCGTAGGTGTGTACATCGTTCTGCTCCGCTTGGATGTAGGATGTATTTTTGGTTAGGGTAATCAAATTCCTCTATAAGCTCATCTGCAACAAAACCGTATTTTTCATACAATGCTCTTGGTGCGAGACCTTTTTCATCATCAGCCCGGAATGTTGATACTGATATTTCTTGTGTTCTGTCTAAATTGGCAAGTGCTTCATCCATGAGCATGGAAGCGATACCACGACGACGGTATTCGGAGGCAACAGCGAGACAGCAGATCATGTTGTGCCCTCGTGAAAACAACATAACACCGGCAATTTCGTTTTCTTCTTTTACGCAGATAGCTTGTCGCTTATCCATAAATTTGAGGACGGTGGCTCGATGCTCGTTTAGCTTCTCTTGCGTTTCCAGACCTGGAAAGTTCCATCGCACCTGTGTAACAAGGCTCATCCATTTTTCAATATCTTCGGGTACTCCATAAAAGAGCTGCACAGCATTTCACCTCCGTTCGTACGTTCGTAAGTCGGTTTATCTTCCAAACAACCATGGGCCTATGGATATAGAAAATCATAACTGCGCATGGCCTATGCACAGTTGTTCCATTCTTCCAGGAGAATATCAAAGATATCATTCAGCCTTCTGATTATACTATCATTTACCGGAATCGTTTTATCAAGAAATTGTGTGCCCCTTTCCCCCATAAAATCTACACAATATATCAGGCAGTAGAATACAAATGCCCTGTACTCTGCGGCATCTGGATGAAGCTCCTCCAAAAGGTAATCAATATATTTGGTATCGAAATTCATATTGAGCAATGCAACCCTTGTCAATGCGATAAAGGTAAGCACATCGCCCAGGCCAATCCAGTCGATATCGATTATTCCGGATAATTTGCCCTCGTAAATCAACAGATTTTTCGTACTGATGTCATCCAGATATGGTATGGGCTGAACATGGTCCAGATATCCCTGTATTTCCGGCTGCAGCTCCTTAACGATTTTTACTTTATTTATGTCAAAGCAACGATTCTTTTTTATTCTTTCCTCGGCACGGTCCAGGATTTCATTAACACAGCTGTTCCATGTCCACCCCGAATCCGCCTGGATGTCAATTCCTGAAACCCTACGTTGTATCTTAACCACTTCCCGGGCTATCTGTTTTTTCTCACTGTCGTTTAAGTTGCAATAGATATTTCCGATGTCATCGCCATCGATGTATGAAAGGATCAGACAGGAATAGTCTTCGTATTTTCCTTCCCATAGGACGACAGGGATTGGAATGCCGCATGCAGACAGTTTGCCTATCAGGAAAACGGTATCTTGATAGGCATCCTCATTTTTACTGCATCTGAGAATGTATTTCCCGGCGGCGGCAGTAATTATAAAAACATAATTCGCAATGCCAACATTACAGCGTTCTATCTGGACAACTTCCGTTTGGGCGCAGCGTTCGAACAGGATAACCGCTTCTTTGCATTCCATAGGGTATTTAGCTCCTTTTTCTATAAACTGACTGAAGTTTTCTCTTGTGTTTATCCTTTTCCCTTGTTTTGCAATGTTTCTAAGCCGGAAAAGCAGGAACTGAAATTTTGCCGCTTTACGTAAGGGTTCGTTGTAAGGTGCGAAAAGGAAAAGGAGAAACCCGCATCCACATTTTAACACAATATAAGAGGGATGTGAAGAACTGACGGAATGCTTCCAGGATATTTTATGCCTATTTTTACAGCCATATTTTTTACCATATTTTTACCATCATTTCTGGGGAGGGATATATTGATTTTGCAGAAAATTTTATTATGACCATCTTCTCCACTTGTGAGTATGCCTCTGGTTTCGTATAATGGTATTATGGCGCAAAATTAGAAAGGACAGAAAAATTGATGGGGAACACTGCGATTAACATTATATTGCTGACAGCAAACCTGTTTTGTGCAGGAATCCTGTTTTTGTATATGCATCGGAAATACGGCTCATCGGCATACGCAGTGAGAGCCGTATCTTTTACGGAAAATGTTGCCGGCATTCTGGAATTTTCCGTCTATGGGGCCGGGATGATACGGATAGCGGATTTGGTTCTGCAGGGAATCGCTTCCCCGGGGAGGGCAGATGGGGCGCTGTTTGCGGTCAGGGTTCTGTTGACGGAGAGTATGTTGCTTTTATTTCCGCTCTGGAAGCTATTGGACCGGTGGAATAGAGAGGAGAGCCTTCAGGGGGCAGGAACGGATTGGGAAAGAGAGGAGAGCCTTCAGGGGGCAGGAACGGAGCGGAAAAGAGAAGGGAGCTTTCAGGGGGCAGGAGCGGATTGGGAAAGAGAGGAGAGCCTTCAGGGGGCAGGAACGGATTGGGAAAGAGAGGAGAGCCTTCAGGGGGCAGGAACGGAGCGGAAAAGAGAAGGGAGC
>CAJTSY010000044.1:12173-25098 GCA_910578995.1 uncultured Acetatifactor sp. | reverse complement strand
GGAAAGAGAGGAGAGCCTTCAGGGGGCAGGAACGGAGCGGAAAAGAGAAGGGAGCCTTCAGGGGGCAGGAACGGAGCGGAAAAGAGAAGGGAGCCTTCAGGGGGCAGGAACAGCGCGGAAAAGAGAGGAGAGCCTTCAGGGAGCAGGAGCAGACTGGGAAAGAGGCGGAGTACCCGGGCAGGCATATGGAAAGCGGGGAGGGAGCAGATTCCGGGAGCAGGTATGCGGCGAGTGTGGAAATAAACCGGGATATGAAGCTTGGAGCGAAGAAAGCAGTTGCCTGCACTTTGGCATTTGGAGAGAGGGCGAATTTTTCCTGGGCCTGCTTTTGCTTTTGTGGCTGACACTACAGGGATGGCAGGAGCAGGAACTACTGCAGGCCTTCGGCAGGCAGGTGTGGGTGATGTTGTTATTTTTCTGCTATGAACACCTGAGAATCCGGCGGCAGCGGCGGGAAGATATCTGCCGCTGTCAGGATATGGGAAATTCGCCGTCACAGGTTAGGTTGGCACAATTCCTGAATGGAAATGGACAGGATAAGCTCGGAAGAGGAGGCTGCGCCGGGCAGAATGCCGGATACAGGGGTTCACAGGACATTGCGGGAAATCGAGGCACAGCTGAAAATCGGGACATTGCAGGAAATCGCAACATTGCGGGAAACCGGAACGTTGCGGGAAAACGTGACATTGTGGGAAAGCGGGAAATAGCAGGAAATCGGGACATTGCAGGAAATATCCGGCAGGCATACGAGATGGAATACCTGCGGAACGTGGAACAGCAGTATCAACGCACCAGGGAACTGTGGCATGACCTGAAAAACCACATCCGTGTACTGGAAATCCTGGCGGAGGAAGGGCGTTTTGGCGAGCTTACGGATTACCTGGACAGTTTCAGGCGGGATGTGGAGAGACGGATGGTCCCCGCCAGGACAGGCTGCGCCCCGGTGGACGCCCTGTTGGGGGACAAGCTTTATCAGGCGGGCAGGCAGGGGGTGGAGATGAAAATGGAGCTGTGCACACTGTCCCGGACAGGAATAGAGGCTGTGGATCTGTGTGTGATTCTGGGAAATCTTCTGGACAATGCCCTGGAAGCCTGCGCCGGGCTGCCGGGAGAAAACTGTACCAAACTGCCGGGAGAAAAGCGCATCAAGGTACGTATACAGCAGGAGGAAACGTTCTACTATATCACAGTAGTCAATACGGCAAAGGAACCTATACAGGCAGGGGAAGGATATCTTTCCGGAAAACGGAACCGGGACAACGGCGTGGGACACGGCCTGGGACTGCGCAGCGCCCAGAGGGCGGCCCACAGATACAGCGGGCTGTTGGTCACGGATTACAGCGACGGGGAGTTCAAGGCGGTGGTGCGGCTTCAGGGGGAGGCTGACGCCTGGCGGTGAAGCCGCCAACGGATCCCCCTTTTTTCTATCTTTTAAAAATTTCTTAAATTTCTTTTTGGGCATTGCATTATCACCTACAATGTGTTAATATAAAGCTACACCTACAGATTGTTAAGATAAAAGGAGGACAATATGGCACAGCAGATTTCTGAATCCGAATTGATACTAATGAAAATCATCTGGAAGAATGGAGGTACAGCGTTATACTCCCTCATCATGGAGGAGTTGGAAAAAGACAAAAACGAATGGAAGAACAACACCGTACTCACACTGCTTTCCCGTCTGGGCGAAAAAAAGTTCCTGAAAGTGAAAAAAATCGGCAGACGGAATGAGTACGTGGCTACGGTAACAGAAGCAGAATATCAGGCCATGCAGACCCACAGCTTACTTGATAAAGTCTATGGCGGAAATGTGAAAAACTTAGTGTCAACCCTGTTGCGGCAGGATATTCTTTCGGCAGACGAATTGAAAGAGATTGAAACATTTTGGAGAAAAGAAAATGAATGAATTTATGAAAATATTATTGTCGCTGTCTGTTTCCGGCACACTGTTACTGCTTCTCATTTTGGGATTGAAGCCGTTGTATAAAAACAGATTCAGCAAGCGTTGGCAGTATTATATCTGGATAGTTGCCGCCCTGCGGTTTCTGATTCCCTTTACTCCCGACACGACGATTGTCGGAAGCCTGTTCGGAAAATTCGACACGGCGGCAGTGAATGAAACTGCAAGCCCCCATGGAGCCATTCCGGCAGGCACGGGTGACGGCAAGGCAGGGCCGATACAGACAAACCGGGATATGGCCGCCTCCATGCGTGAGCCAGTTAACAAATATGTCTGCCTGTTTTTTATCTGGTCAGCACTGACACTGGTTCTGTTTGTCCGTAAGGTAACGGTTTATCAGGGCTTTATCCGATACATCAAAGCGGGAAACAAGGAGGTGTCGGATATCGAAATCCTGAATCTGCTGTCTGGCTGTGAAGAAAAACTCAATATCAAAACAGGAATTGAATTGTCTCGTAATCCTCTGATTGCTTCCCCTATGCTGATTGGCTTCTTTCGGCCGGGAATCATTTTGCCAGTCGGCGAATTGGAGGATAAAGAGTTGTCTCATATCTTTATGCATGAGCTGATTCACTATAAGCAGAGGGATATGTTTTATAAATGGCTGATACAGCTTGTTGTGTGCGTCCATTGGTTCAATCCTTTTATATACCTGTTGGAAAAGGAAGTGAATAAATCTTGTGAACTGTCATGTGATGAAAAAGTCATATCTGTGCTTGACGATATCGCAAGGCGTGCATATGGAGACACACTGATTTCCTTTTTAAAGGCAGACAATCCCTGCAAAAGTTTTTTCGCTTCCCTTACTTTGACAGAGGGAGCAGAACAGTTAAAAGAAAGGTTAGGTGCGATTATGAAATTCAGGAAAAAATCAAAAGCGATTACTGCTGTCACCGCTATTTTTACGGCTGTCGTTTGTGTCAGCTTTTTTGCAGTCGGCGCATACGCCGCCCCATCTGCTGTGAATGACAGGAAAATGTGGAAGAACAGTGAAATACGGAATGAAATATTGACAGAAGACGGAGTATACTATATCTTCTGTGACGGTGCAGAAGAAGATGACAAGCCCCTTGCTTCCGTTTCTACTGGAAACATTATGTTTGTATTGGTACGAAAAGATGGCTATACCTCTGTCGGACCTTTTGGCAATATGGAAACGCTTATGGAGGATGTTGCCGGGCAGTGTGAGAATATGAATACGCTTACGCAGGAAGAAAAGGAATTAGTCATGGATACTGCCGCAATAATTGTTAAAAATGACAAATCAACCCAATACACATTTACACAAAAAGGATATTATTGCAATTCCTACATCATTGAAATGGGGTGGAATCTAAGCGATACGCTGAGCAAAGAATATGCAGTCAGCAAAGAAATAACCTTGGAAGACAACTCTGTAATTAAGGCGTATTTTGATGAAAGAGCAACAGATTATCTGAAGGATAGCAACGCTGTTTCTGCAATAGGGAAATTGATTTACTCTTTAAACAACGGCGATATGCAAAATAACCCGATGATAGAAATACCGCTCATTACAAATATTACTTATGTCAGCGAAAAGAATCTATCAATACTTGCAGAAGAATACTTTCAAAAAAGCAGTTTGACTGAATTTTCGGCAATTTTTCCCGGATTAGACAGAAAACTTCAAAAGGAATATTGCGAAAAGATATATGATGAAAATAAAATTGCTTTCTTTTCGTCTATCCTGCCGTACATGGACAGGGATTTAGTGACATTGTATGCGGACCAATCAGACCGGGACCAAAAGGTGAATTTCCTTTCCGTTGTCCTGGGTTATATACAGCCGGATGACCGAGATCAATATGCGGAAAAATATTACGAAACAGATAATGTTTCCTGCTTTACGATTGTGGTTGATTACATGACGAAAGAAGAAAGACAAGAATGGCTGAAAAGGGCGCGGACAGATAAGAAAACCAATTTTGCTACAGTCCTGTCTGATGAGTTGCCTGATTAAATTGTTACGGTTTGAATCGAGTAGAGGAATGCCTTTCTCCGCTACTCGCCGCGCGGCCCGCATGCTGCGTCAGCAGCAAACTTCCAAGTGCATAGGATGCGCTTTATGCGGGCCTGCGCATAAAAATTTCGTCCTGCCGTCTGCAGACCGATTGTTGTGGGAGTTTGTAATTATTGTAGTCCGTAACTACTTCAACTTGTAATTATTGCAACTTGTAATTATTGTAGCTTGTAACTGTTGTAGCTTTTAATTATAGTAGTTTGTAGTTATTGCGTTTTGCAATTACTGCAGTTTCAGGGTCAAAAATAACAAAAACCATGCAAAAAAGAACAGGAATGTACCGAAACGCTCCGTGATATGCTATGATAATGTCCAGATCAATAATGTTTCCGGTTATGACTATAAATCGCGGAGGAACTATCATGAAAGTACTTAGAAACTGCATCCTCTCCGTCCGCCTGACGGTAAAATACGCGTCATGGAACGCCCTGCTGTACATCCTGGTATGCCTGATGCCGGGGATTTTCAGCGGGCTGCGGGTAATCCTGGTGCAGAGACTGGTGGACGGCGGGATGGAATACGGAAGGACGGGACAGGGAATGGCGGGCGTCCTGGGCGCAGGGTGTATCCTGGTGGCCATGCTTTTTATCTGGTTTCTGTTCGAGCGGCTGCAGGGGTATGAGGATAAAGTACTGGAAATCGGCCTGATCCGGAAGATGGCGCCGGATATCCTGGCGAAGCTTGACCGACTGGAGTACGGCGCCTTTGAATCATCCGAAGTGCAGGGCGTGCTGCAGCGCATCGGCGGGGAACCCTGGCTGAATGTGAAAGGCTGCTTTATCGGCAGCATCGGAAGCGCCCGGGCACTGGTATCCATTTTCTTTACCCTGGGGGTCTACGCAACGGTTTCGCCCTGGATCGGGGCGGGCATTTTTCTGGTGGCGGTCCCCATGCTGATGCTGAATTTTACCGCCACAAAACGGCTTCAGACCCTTCTGATGGACACTACCATGGAAGCCCGCAGACTGGAAGACTTAAAAAGGCTGCTTCAGGACAGGAACGCCATGTATGAAATGAAGGTGTTCGGAAGCCAGGAGCTGATAGCGGAAAAATGGCGCCGGTTCAGCGGCAGCGTGGAGGATGAGACCAGGAAGGCGGGAAGGCGCGTCCTGCTTCTGGAAGGGAGCAGCCGGTTCCTGAACATCACCTATTTTGTCTTTGTGGTAATCACTTTGGCATATTTATTCTTACGGGGAAGCGTTACAATTGGGCAGTTTGCGGCGGTGATCGGCTCCCTTCATTCCATAACGGGGCAGATGCATTCCGCCGCCTGGACGGTGACCGGTACCATGCGAAGCGCCCTGGATGTGGGATATTACCGGGAATTCCTGGCCCTTCCGGAGCGCGGGGACAGGCGGAACGTGGAATCCCTGGCCCATGGGGATATCGCCTTCGAGAACGTGAGCTTTACCTATCCGGGCACGGACAGGCAGGTGCTGAAGAACCTGACCTTCCGCATCAGGGCGGGGGAGCGGGTGGCTTTCGTGGGGGAAAACGGGGCAGGGAAGTCCACTCTGGTGAAGCTGCTCTGCGGCCTGTATGAGCCGGATGCCGGGCGGGTCCTCATCGGGGGCGTGGATGTGAGGGATTTATCCGAGCCTCTGCGGAAAAAGTGCCTGTCCGTGGTATTCCAGGATTTCCAGGAATATGAGCTGACCCTGCGGGAAAATGTGGCGTTGGGCAATGTGGCAAAGCTTGGGGCGGATGAGGAGATCAGGAGGGCGCTGGAGCAGTCCGGCGGGGCGCAGCTGTACCTTCGGGAGGAAAAGGGACTGGACTGCAGCCTGGGGCATCTGGAGGAGGACGGCAGGAACCTGTCCCGTGGACAGTGGCAGCGGGTGGCCATTGCCAGGGCTTTCCTGGCGGACGCGGCCTTCTGCATACTGGATGAGCCCACCGCGGCCCTGGATCCCATTGCCGAGAGCAGGATGTACGAGAATTTTGCCCGGATTTTCCATAAAAACGGTACCATCATGATTTCCCACCGCCTGGCAAGCGCGAGACTGGCGGACAGGATTCTGGTGTTGGACGGGGGCAGGATCGTCCAGGACGGCAGCCATGAGCAGCTGATGGTGACGGAGGGGCTGTACCGGACGATGTACCTGGCACAGAGTTCCTGGTATGCGGAGGACGGGGAAGCCGTAGAGAGCTCCTGCCCTAGCGAAGCAAGGAAAAGTGGGAGAGTCGCTGAGAGCCCTTGCCCTGGGGAAGTGAGGAAAAACGGGGAAGCCGTGGAGAACTCCTGCCTCGGCAAGACAGGGAAAAACGGGGGAGGCACACGATGAAACGAATCAGAAAACATTTGGCATACTTCGTAAAAGCGATGCGGGACATGCAGGCGTTCATGCCCTTTCTGCTGTGGGGAAAACTCTTCACCAGTATCGGGGAGGCGGCGCTGCAGGTCTGGCAGCCGCTGTTGATTGCGGAAATCTTCCAGTTGGCGGAAGGACTGAATGACGGGAACATAGATACTTTCAAGCGGAAAATCATACTTCTTTGCATCTGCATCGGCTTCCCGGCGGTGTGCACCATGATGATCAGGGCCGTTGGGCTGTACGGGGAAGGGAAAAAGGAAATCTGCTACGGTTGGAAAATGTACGGCTTTGCCAGGAGGCTTAAGCTTGAGGCGTTAGAGGAGCCCCGGGTACTGGACAGCTTTCGCAAAGCGGATGCGGCGTATTCACGGCATCTGGCGGCAAGCAGGATGTTTTCCTATCTGCTGATGGATGTGGAGTCAGTGTTGGTCTGCATCAGTACCTTTTTCGTGGTGGGCAGCTTTTCGGTGTGGCTGCTGCCCGGAGCGGTGTTCGGCGTCCTGCCCCATATTGCCATCGATATCTTCTTCGAAAAGCGCAGAAGCGGCGCCTACCGGGGGCAGGCGGGAAAACGCAGGCGCCTTGCCTATCTGTGGCGGCTTTTCTGCACCAGGGAGCCGGTGAAGGAGATGCGAACCATGGGCTTTGCCGGGTTCCTGAAGGAGAAATGGGTGGAAACCAACGTGGAAGTGGTCCGGGAGATGGAGGAACTGGAACTTGCCTCCATCCGTCTAACGGCTGCGGGGGTGCTGCTGAAAAATGCCTGTTATGTGGCAAATGTAGCCATCGCGCTGTTTCTGATGGTCAGGGGGGAACTGGCGGTGGGACAGTTTGCCGCCTGCCTTACCGCCTTCGGGCTGCTGCAGGACAACCTGGCCATGCTGAGTACCTTTGTGGTAAGCTTTCTCCAGTCCTGGCATCATGTGGAGGAGTATTATGATTTCTTCCAGACGGAAGAGGAAGCGGACGGAACGGAAGGGTATCGTCCCTTTCAGCGGGAAATTGTCATGCGGGATCTGCATTTTTGCTATCCTGGCGGGAACCGGGATGCCCTGGACGGGGTGAACCTGGACATCAAAAAGGGAGAACATGTGGTCATCGTGGGAGTCAACGGCTCCGGCAAGACCACCCTGTCCAAGGTGATGACCGGCGCTTACCGTGCAGGCTCCGGGGAGGTATGGTACGACGATCAGAAGATAACGGATATCCGTAAGGAAGAACTGTGCAGGGACATTTCCATCGTGCCGCAGGATTTCGTGCATTACAATTTTTCCATAGGGGAAAATATCACTGTCAGCGATTATGGAAAAAGGGAAGAGGAGGCGCGCTTCCAAAAAGTGACCCGGGCGGTGGGAATGCAGGAACTGCTCCGGGGGCTCGGCGGCCCGGATGCCCAACTGGGCAGGGAATTCGGCGGAAGCGAGCTCTCCGGCGGAGAATGGCAGAAGGTGGCCATCGCCAGGGGGCTCTTCAGGGACAGCTCCCTGATGATACTGGATGAGCCTACCAGTGCGCTGGATCCCCTGGTGGAATATGAAATCCTCACCAATTTCCTGAAACTGATCCAGGGGAAGACCTCCGTGATAATTTCCCACCGGGTGGGCATCTGCAGACATGCCGACAAGGTGGTGGTAATGAAGGAGGGAAAGGTGGTGGAGTGCGGCACCCATGAAGAACTGCGAAAGGCGGGCGGGGAGTACGCCCGGATCTGGGGGGAGCAGGCGAAGTGGTATAATGCGCATGAATGCAATTATTAGCTGATATAAATTTTTGAATGCTTTGAATGCATTATATGGCGTGGTGACTGCTGCCGGTAGCATGGCGGCGTAATACCAATGGCAAAACGATAAAAATCGAAATATTGCATTGTCCGGACGAGGAGGTAAGGATATAAATGAAAAAATGGGCAGTATTAATAGTCGCAATCATCTGTGCATTTAGCCTGGCAGGCTGTAATCGGCCGGCAGGCCGGGACAGGTTAATTTCCGTCGATATAGGCGGCGACGTAACTAAAGTGGATATGATACACTACATCGGCGGAAAATCTATTCAATGGACGGCAGAAGGACAGGAGGTTGATAATCTAAGAGTATGGGCTTCCGGACTGGAGTATGAGCTTTTTAAGTATGAAGAAGGGCAGTCGCCAGGTGACAGCGACGGCGGAGAAGTCTACATTTTTACCATGACGGAAGGGGATAATCCTAGCTTTTCCTATGTTATTAACGGAACGGATGACTGTTATCTGTTGATGGATGGGAAGTGGTACTCTGTTTCGAACCCATCCGATCCGCCTGTAGCGGAACCGTAAGCAAGCTGACTGGCAAAAATATGTGCCATTGGTTAAAATCGCACTAAAATACTGTTGTGTTGCAGCAGTTTACCAGTAACTAGGGCAATAGGGTATAAATAGTATGCCTTCAAATAGCATTAAAAAGACTCAGCACAGATTTATCACCTTAAAAGTGAAAATCAATACAGATTTATTGCCTTAAAATTACATCTACACGCGAAATTGCCGCCATAAATATGTTGTGTAGCAAAGCAAACGTGGTATAATAAACCTATCCCGGGCAGAAAACCATTGAATGGAATCTGCCATGAGCGTATTATAATCCGTTTTCCTCTACGGATACCGGGAAATACCATAAATTCAGGGGGCCACATGGAACGTTTTGCATTGCAGAATCTCATCGAGTGGAAGATGAACGATGTAGGGCTGCTTGCCGCGAAAAGTGAACTGCCCCTGCAGGCCATTGTGGGCGGGGAAAGGCTTTTTACGGAGTTTAAGGGGGTCCTGACGGAACAGTATGTACTGCAGCAGCTGATTTCGGAGACAGATTTAACGCCGTACTATTATTCCACGGAGAATTCCAGTGGAGAGATTGATTTTCTGCTCCAGGGTGAGAGAGGAATGGTTCCTGTGGAGGTAAAAGCGGAAGAAAATCTCCGCGCCAGGAGCCTCCGGGAAAAATACAGTCCCGAAGTGTCCGTCCGCATTTCCATGTCGAATTACCGCAAGGAAGAATGGATGGTGAATCTTCCTTTGTACTGCGTCAACGGAATTCGGTCATTATGTGTCTGACAACACATACAGCAAAGAATTGATAAAATTGTAGGACAGCTTTTGAGCCGCTGTAAATTGTGAGCATACCCGCTTATGATTTGCAACGGCTCCTTTTTCTTTTTTTCAAATATCTTTAGAATTTCTTCCGAAATCTCTGTCATTGTACTTTATTTTTTCCACATATACTGTCTTCAACAAGAAAAAGACAAGGTCAGGGGGACAAAAAATATGGATTTGACTACACTTACCTATTATTTTACCAGATACGGGGCGATAGCCATTTTTGTGATTGTATTACTGGAATATCTGAATCTGCCTGGATTTCCGGCGGGAATCATCATGCCCCTGTCAGGCATCATGGCGGCGAAGGGAAATATCCATTTCTTCTGGGTGATGGTGATTTCGGTGGCGGCGGGGCTTCTGGGAAGCCTGGCGCTGTATGCACTGGGGCGGAAAGGCGGCGAGGTGTTTCTGAACGCCTATATCAGAAAATTTCCCAAACAGAAGGATGTATTGGAGAAGAATCTGGAGTGGATACGGCAGAAGGGCTGTGTCGGCGTTTTTGTGGGGAAGCTCCTGCCTATGATCAGGACGATTGTATCCATCCCGGCGGGCGTGGTGAAGATGGATTTGATGAAGTATATCGTCAGCTCAACCTGCGGGATCCTGATTTGGAATTTTGCCTTCATCGGGGCAGGATACGTCCTGGGAGACCAGGTGTTCAAACTGTTGGGGATGGCTTGAGCGTTGCGGTACGGTGGGTTGGAAAAGAAAGTGCTGTGGCTGTAAGTAATACAGAACGATTAAGAACAATATTTGTATAAAATGACATGTTGCGTTAGCGGGCAGGCAATAAAGTTTTTGCTCTGGATTGTCTGGGTGAGATGCTTACTTGAGACGATTATTGAGTTGACAAGTAACGAAATGTTGTATATGCGATAAGATTTTTGTTCCGGATAGTGTTTTATTAGGTGTCTGAGAACAAGTCGTGTGCATAGAGGATGAAAGGTTCGGAGTTTCGGCCTGCCCGGGGCAGGAGATTAGAATCAGGAAGCAGAGAAAAGGGTGTGGAGAGATGAGAATAGCGCTGATGACAAATAATTTTAAACCGATAGTGGGAGGCGTTCCCATTTCCATTGAGAGGCTTGCCGGGGGACTGGAGGAGCTGGGGCACGAGGTGACGATTTTTGCACCCACTTATAAAGAACGGCAGCACATGGCGGCAGACAGGTACACAGATACGGAAACCGGAGACATGGGGATAGACAGGCGTACGGATACGGAAACCGGAGATATGGGGATAGACAGGTGCACGGATACGGAGACCGGGGACATGACGGCAGATATGCATATGGATCCGGAGAGAAATGTCTTCCGTTACTCCACCTGCCTGAATCATTTTATCGGGGGTATTGTGCTGCCGAATCCCTTTGACCTGCGGATTGAGCGGGAATTCAGGGAGCATCCCTATGACATCATCCATGTGCACCATCCCATGCTGATCGGCAGGACGGCGGTGTATCTGTCCCGGAAATATCACATTCCACTGGTATTTACCTATCATACCAGGTATGAGCAGTATGTTGCCGCCTACACGAAGGGGCTCCTGAAGATGGAGCACATCATGCCGCTGTATCTGCGGGGCTTCCTGCGGCACTGTAGTTTTGTCTTCGCGCCCACGGAGGGGATGAGGGAATATCTGACAGACACCTGCAGGGTGTGGCCGGAGAAGGTGGGCGTGCTGCCCACAGGTATTGAGAAGTCAAATTTTGATACAGACTATGGGACGGATCAAAAAATCCGCAGACAGTATGGTGCGGAGCACATCCCTTTCCTGCTCACCGTATCCAGAATGGCCGGTGAGAAAAATGTGAGCTTCCTGTTGGAGAGCCTGGCTCTGGTGAAGGAGAAATACGGGAAACCGTTCCGGATGCTGATGGTGGGGGACGGGCCGGACAGGGAAGCCCTGCAGCGGCAAAGCCTTAAGCTGGGGCTTGGGGATTTCGTGACTTTTACCGGCGCTGTTGCCAATGAGGAGATTGCTCCTTATTTCAGGGCGGCGGATGCCTTCCTTTTTGCCTCCAAAACGGAGACCCAGGGTATCGTAGTACTGGAGGCTTTCGCGGGTGCCACGCCGGTGATCGCCGTGAAGGCTTCCGGGGTGGAGGATCTGGTGGACGACGGTGTAAACGGCATCCTGACCCGGGAGGACAGGGAAGAATATGCGGCGGCTGTGACAGGCTTTCTGCGGGAGTTCTGTGCAGAGAGCGACAGAATGGGAATCTATATGGGAAGCTATGTTTCCGCACAGGGAGTGGGGCGCCAGAAGGAGCTCTGCACGGAGAGTGCCAGAGAACATACCGGGGCCGGGGTGGACGATGTGTGCTTGGATAACCAGACCGAATCCGATACGAGTAACATTGCATTTTCCGATATGGCTGACACTGCATCTGGCGAAAGGCCAGCAAAACAGTGCGGGGAGACCATGCCGCGCAGGCTGTCCTGCCGGGAATTGTCACGGAACGCATATCAAAAAGGAACCCTTTACCGCGAAGAAGCAGTTGCGTTAAAAGCAGTTCATTATTATAATAGTGTTATTGCGGAAAACGCAATGCAGAAAAAGCGGAATATCCGGCTGCTGCTCACAGGCTGAATGATGGAGTATGTCGGGAAGCCAGATTGTATCAGCATGTATTTCATTTTGAGAAAAACGAATGCAGCGGAAAGCCAGAACATAACCGAACCCTGACAGCAGCTACTGGGCGATACCCGGAAATTGGCAGTAACCTGGAAATGCAGGATGTATACCAACCTCTGGGCGATACCCGGAAGTCGGCAGTTACCCGGGAAAAGCAGGACGTATGCTGACCTGGGGGAGGACAGCGGCAGCCGGAATCCGTATGACGGAATAAGGGAGGACATCATATGGAACAGAAGTACCACATCCTTGTAGTGGAGGACGACAAGGCTATCCGGGAGGGCATTGAAATCTACCTGAAGAACCAGGGCTATGAGGTATACCAGGCTGCCAACGGGGCGGAGGGGCTGAAGGTGATAGAGAAGGAGGAAATCCACCTGGCCATCGTGGACATCATGATGCCGGTCATGGACGGCGTCACCATGCTGATGAAGCTGCGCTCAAAAGAATACGAATTTCCGGTCATCATGCTGTCCGCCAAATCCGAGGAAGTGGACAAAATCATGGGACTGAACATGGGGGCGGACGACTATGTGACCAAGCCTTTCACGCCCCTGGAGCTGCTGGCCCGGGTCAATTCCCATCTGCGCCGGTATTCCAAGTACCTGTCCGCCCTGAAGGAGGACGGGAGTAAAGACCATATCTATACCATCGGCGGCCTGGAGCTGAACGAGGACACCGTGCAGGTCAGCGTGGACGGGGAACCGGTGAAGCTCACGCCCATGGAGTTTAAGATTGTGCAGCTGCTCATCAAGAATCCGGGCAGGGTGTTTTCCGCGGACGAGATTTATGAACGGATCTGGAATGAGAAGGCCGTGAACACGGATACCATCATGGTCCATGTGCG
>CAJTSY010000044.1:0-12073 GCA_910578995.1 uncultured Acetatifactor sp. | reverse complement strand
AAAAATCAGTCGGAATTCCTGGAGCGGATACCTCTTCAGGAACAGAAAAAGCCGGAAAAGAGCCTGCCCGGCAGGTTTTGGCAGGAGAAGCCCTGGCTGTCAAGGGGGCTTGTGGTCTCTCTGGCCTGTGGGATGGTTTTCTCCGGATTCTACGGCATATTCCGGGCCAGGGCGGACAAATACCAGGAAAGCCCCACGGACAGCACGGAAAGCATCGGGTGGCTCTACCAGAGCTGTTACCTGCTCTACCGGGATCTGTACAATTCCCGTCAGAAGGAAACCGCGGGATACAGGGATATTTACCTTGAGGGGGATGAGGGTTACCAGTGGATTTCGGACGATAAGAAACGGGACGATTACCTTTTCCTGTTGGATTTAGTGGAGGAATCCGCCATGGAGGAGAACGCCGACAACGGAAGCCGGACCGAGACCTGGCAGGAAGATGCCGGGGAGGCGGAGAGCCTGGACGAAGAGACGCTGCGGGCCTATGCAGACAGCATGGGTGTGGCGGTGAGGGAATGGCCGGAGGAATATGTGGACAGCATGCTTGCCTGTAATCTGACCAGGGATGAATGCTACTCCCTGGAAAGCGAGATGGAGCGGTTCGACAGTTATTTCCAGTCCATAGAATCAAGTTTCCGGGAGCTGAACCTGTGCTACGACTACCTGATTGTAGACAATGCGACAGGGAAGTTTCTTACCAATATGTCCGAGGAAGACAGAAACCTGGATCCGGCCCTTCAGCAGTTCCTCATCAGCTTTCGCTTTGACAGTGCAGGAAACGCCACCGTGGGGGATATTGTCCGGGGAGGAGACGAAAGTACGGTGCGCAAAGCCGGCAATGAGGTGATACGTGACAATCTGGCGAAGAGTATGCTGGGCAGTGCCATGAAAGTGTTTTGCCAGTACGGCGGCATCAGGGGGCCTGCGGACTGCACGGTGACCTTCTCCATCCGCGCGGAGGACTGGAAGGAGAGGAAGAACTATTTTCATGCGGGCACTGTTGACAATAATGAAATGGGACTGTATTTTTATAATTGCAGGCGCAGCTGGGGGAACGACACATCCGCTTACCTGGACTCCGGCCTGGGCGGCATTCTGATTCTGGGTATGCTGTTCCTGGCGCTGCTTGGATGCTTCCTGCCGGTAATGGGGAAGACGAAGCCCTGGAAGGATGAGAAAATATGCTGCGTTCCCTTTGAGCTGCTGTTCCTGTTCGGTATCCTGCTCTGTGCCATAGAGGAGCCTGTGGTCAACATGGTTGCCCATGTGGCCAGCGGCGAGGCAGGGGGGGCGTTTCAGGAGTATTTGGCTTGTCCGCCAGATGTAGCGGATTTCCTGGTATATATGTGCAACCTGTCGGCGCTCACTGCGTTTTTCTTCTGCTGTTGGTATGTGGGCGTCTGTGCCAGAGCTCTGGGCGAGTTCGGCTTGAGGGGCTATATCCGCCGCAGATGCCTGATTTATCGCTTTTTCCCTTTTATGAAGGGAAAAGCGGCGGATATTTATGAGGCGGTGGCCCATATGGATCTGACACGGAATGCCAATAGAACCATTATCAAACTGTTAGTGCTCAACGGGATTATCCTGTTTGTAATCAGCTGCTTCTGGGTGGGCGGATTCGGCATCACGGTAGTGTACTCCCTGGTATTGTATGTGATTTTACGAAGATATGTCAGCGAGCTGCAGAAGCGCTACCGGATTCTCCTGAAGGCGGTGGACCAGATTGCGGAGGGACGCCTGGATGTGGTCATAAGCGAAGAACTCGGTGTCTTCGAACCCTTCCGGGAACAGGTTTACAAGATTCAGGACGGGCTGCAGAAGGCGGTGGATGCGGAGGTCAGGAGTCAGCGCATGAAGGTGGAACTGGTGACCAATATGTCCCATGACCTGAAGACCCCCCTGACGGCCATCATCACCTACGTGAACCTGCTGAAAGTGGAAGGGATCACCGAAGAACAGCGCAGGGACTACCTGGCCACACTGGAGCGGAAATCCCTGCGCCTGAAGGACCTGATAGAAGATTTGTTTGAGTTCAGCAAGGCCAGTTCCCAGAATGTCACCCTGAACATCATGGATGTGGACATCATGAACCTGGTGAAGCAGGTGGCCTTTGAAATGTCCGACAAACTGGGGGAGTCCGGACTGGACGTGCGGATGAACCTGACGGAGGAGAAAGTCATCCTGCCCCTGGACAGCCAGAAGACCTACAGGATATACGAAAATCTGTTTGGAAATATTGCAAAATACGCACTTCCCGGCACCCGGGTCTATGTGAACGGTTTCCGGATTGACGACACGGTGGTGATAACCCTGAAGAATATTTCCGCCCAGGAAATCACGGTGGATTCCTCGGAGTTGACGGAGCGCTTCGTGCGGGGGGACGCCTCCCGGAACACGGAGGGCAGCGGCCTGGGGCTTGCCATCGCAAAGAGCTTCACGGAGCTCCAGGGAGGTGTACTGGAACTGGAGGTGGACGGTGATTTGTTTAAGGTGACCACCACCTGGCATGTGGCGGCGTCCGGCAGTTCCTATATGGAGATACCGCCCTTTGGCCTGTGAGGGGATGGGAAGACAGTTAACGGTGCAGGCAAGATATTTTACAGGAAATGTGATAAAGGGAACCCTGGCTTTCGGGCCGGGGTTCCTATATGTTTTAGCTAATCATGTTGCTGAAATCGTACAATTCAGATTTCATTCTTCTTATTTTCAGTTGCTCCAGGTAGGAGTCCCTTTTGATTTCCATAGAACCGCTTCTTCTTTCTGTGCATTTGCACATTTTTTAGTAATGCTGATTTAACATATTGGAAAGTGTATTGTAAGTTGGAAATACAGAATGTCGTTGCGGCAATAGATTATGGATGTCAATAAAAAAAGAATTGTGATTCATTCAGCCTCGTGGTATGATGAAAATCAGGAAGAGAGGCTGCAGACGGAAATGGATATCAGGGCAGAGAAAAGGAACATCAGAAAAAGAATACTGGCCATAAGGGACGATTTGGACAGCGGGGAACAAAAAAGGGCTTCCCTGCTGCTGACGGAGCGGATTCTGGGGCATCAGTGGTATTACAGGGCGGACAAACTGCTGTGTTTCGTCAGCTACGGAAGCGAGATATCCACCACGGAAATCATGAAGGAGGCGTGGAAGGCGGGAAAGAAGGTTTATGTGCCCAAAGTACTTTCCGGGTTCCCTGAAATACAGCCGGGAGCGGGGCAGAGTTTTTTTGATACACAGCCGGATTCTGAAAAGAAGTTACCAGAGCATCAGAAAGCTATTGGGGAGCGTGGACGGCTTTACCTGCGGAAAGAATTTGCCGGAAAGGGCGGAAGGACGGAGTGCCGGGCACCCCATTATATGGAATTTTACAGAATCACATCCCCAGGGGATCTGGAACCAGGATACAGGGGAATTCCGGAGCCTGCCGGAACCACGGAAATCTATGTGTACTCCGGGGAGACAGCGGAGCAGACACTGATGCTGATGCCGGGGGTTGCGTTTGACAGATACCGTACCCGCCTGGGATATGGCCGGGGATTCTATGACAGGTATCTGGCGGATAAGCCGGGGCTGTGGCTGCGCACCATAGCGGTGGGCTACAGATGCCAGATGGTGGATAAACTGCCCGGGGAGGACACGGATATCCGGCCCTGTCAGGTAATCTGCCTGTGACTGCAGGCCAGGGCAATTGCAAAGCTGTTGATAGTCTGCTGTACTTGCCTATTCCCTATATAGGCAATTGCAAAGTTGTTAAGCTGTGTAATTACAGGCAGGACAAACTGGAATCAGTTGCGTAAAGTCTTCATTCGTGCTATGATATTTCTGGTTGAAGGGACTTTGAATGAAAATAAAACCATTGCGGGAATCCGCAAATAAACAACAGAAAAGAGTGGATGCATATGACGCTATATGAGGCACAGAAGGGCGGCAGCTACTGTATAGAGGGGCTTTACGTGGAGCCTGCCATTACCAGGCGGCTGCAGGCGCTTGGATTAAACGACGGAACCATCGTGAATGTGTTAAACCGGAAAAACAAGGGGGCGCTGATCATCCAGGTGAGGGGTACGCGCCTGGCTCTGGGGAAGCATATTTCTTCCAGTATCGAGGTCAGCAGCTGTTCGGCATAATTGGGGATTTTTACAGTTCATAGAATCAGGAGGCGAAATCCGTGAATCACAATACACAGGATGACAGAAATCAAAAAAACAGAAAAGAAAGCGCGGATAACACAGGCAAAGAAAACAGGAAATCTCAAAATCAGAAAAAACACATCAACGTAGCCTGCATCGGCAACCCCAACTGCGGCAAGACAACCCTCTTCAACGCCCTTACCGGCTCCAGGCTGAAGGTTGCAAACTGGCCCGGGGTTACAGTGGAGCGGATGGAAGGCGAGACAAGCTATGAGGATACCGATATCACCATTGTGGACACGCCGGGAATCTACTCCCTGACCTGCTATACCATTGAGGAGAAGGTCACCAGGAAATGTGCCATGGATGACGACATTGATGCCATCATAAACGTGGTGGACGCGTCCTCCCTGGAGCGGAACCTGTACCTGACCCTGCAGCTTCTGGAACTTGGGAAGCCCATCGTCCTGGCGCTGAACATGATGGACGTGGTGGAAGAGCGGGGGATGGAGATCGACATGCACCGTCTGCCCGAAATGTTGGGAAATATTCCGGTAGTGCCTGTTTCGGCGGCCAGGCGCACCGGACTGGATATTCTGCTTCATGCGGTGATCCACCACTGCGAGGAGGGGATGGAGGACTACATTCTGGATTATCCGACGCAGATCGAAGAGAAGATCCAGACACTGGAAGGCATGATGCAGGAGAGTTATCCGGACCATTCTTCCGCCAGATGGCATGCCATCAAGATACTGGAAGATGACGAGGAGGTAAAAAAGGAACATCCCATGTCTGTGATCCATGTGGCGGACAGGAGTTATGAGAAGGAAATTATACAGTGCAAGTATGCCTATATTGAAAAGGTGATGAAGGAAACCCTTTTCAACAAGAGTAAAAAGGCGGCCTCCACGGATAAAATAGACCGGCTTCTGACCCATCCCGTGTGGGGAATTCCGGTGTTTCTGCTGATTATGTGCTTTGTGTTTTTCCTCACGTTTACCGTGGGAGACATTCTGAAGGGAGTGTTTGAGACCGGGCTTGACGCAGTGTCCGGGGGCGCGGCGGCCATCCTGCAGGGAATCGGGGTCAGCGGGTGGCTGGAATCCCTGATTGTGGAAGGCATCATAGCGGGCGTGGGAGGCATCCTTACTTTTATTCCCAATATTTTTATCCTGTTTCTGGCTCTGGCCATATTGGAGGACAGCGGGTATATGGCCAGGGTAGCTTACGTGATGGATTCCGTCATGGGAAAGGTGGGGTTATCCGGCAAAGCCTTTCTGCCCATGATACTGGGTTTCGGCTGCACGGTACCCGCCATTATGGCCACAAGGGCCCTGGAGACCGAACACGACAGGCGAAAGACCATGTTGGTGACGCCTTTTATGTCCTGCTCCGCCAGGCTGCCGGTGTATGTGCTGTTTTCCGACATGTTTTTCCCGGACTGCGCTGCGGTGGCGGCATTCTCCATGTATGTGGTGGGGATGGCCATTGCCATACTGGCGGCGCTTGTGATAAACCGCCTGGAGAAAGGGAAGGCCAACGATTCCCTTCTGATAGAATTGCCGGAGTATAAGCGGCCGAATGCCAGAACAATACGTATTTACGTATGGAACAAGCTGAAAGACTATCTCACCAAGGCAGGGACTACAATTTTTATCGCGTCCATTGTGATCTGGTTTGTGTTGAATTTCGGGTTCACAGGCATGGTGGAGAATCCGGCGGACAGCTTCGGCGCAGGCCTGGGACGGCTGCTTGTGCCTGTTCTGGCTCCGGCGGGGCTTGGCATGTGGCAGATCGGTGTGGCGCTGCTGTCGGGAATCTCGGCAAAGGAAGTGGTGGTGTCCAGTTTCGCGGTGCTGTTCGGTGTGGCCAACGCCAATTCCGATGCGGGCATGGCCGCCATTGTGGACAATATCCATCAGTTAAACCCGGGCTTCGGGCCGCTGAACGCCTACTGCCTGATGCTGTTCTGCCTGCTGTATGTACCCTGTGTGGCGACGGTGGCTACCATTAAAAAGGAGAGCGGTTCCTGGAAGTTTACAATGAAGATGATGGCGTTCCAGATTATCCTGGCCTGGGCGGTGTCAACGGTTGTGTTTCAGGTGGGGAGCCTGTTTGCGGGCTAAGCTGCGGCTGAATCAGCGGGCCGGTCAGCGGGCTAAGCTGTGGTATAATCAGCGGGCCGGTCAGCGGGCTAAGCTGTGGTTAATCTGCGGGCCGGTCAGCGGGCTGAATTGTGGTTAATCTGCGGCCCAAACTGGGAATTATATTGTGGACTAAGTTCCAGGAGGGCGTTCAAGCCGGGCGGAAGAGGGAGCTTTTCCAGTTGGACTCCTTTCGCCAGGTATCGGATGTTTTGATATCGGGGTGAGCTGGCGGAGGCCGGTTTGGAGAGGATGGCAAGAATCTGGTGCGACTCCCTGGATAACTTGCGGATGTCTTCCAGGAGAGCTGAACTGGGCATGTAATATCCCCTTTTGTCACAGGTGAAGCCAAGGCAGAAGTTGGTAGTTCCGGCGACTATGTCCACTGCAAGCTTTGGCCTGATTTCGTGATAGACGGCAGCCATTTTGGATGAACTGAGGAAGTTGATGATCCGTGGCAGGGAGGTTAATTTTAACGGGGTGGTGCCGTCTGGCTTGAAACGGATTTCCGTTTCCGAAAGCCTGTTGCGGATGCATTTTTCGTAGAATTGAATGTGGTTTTTAACCTGTCTGCCGTCTTTATCTATCAGATGAATCCCGGTCAGGTGTTGGAAATTCCGGGCAGTGAAGAGGGTCTGGAAGTACTCGATGTGGCGGGTGCTTCGGTTTCTGTATATAAAAAGGAAGTTCTGGTTTTCAAGCAGGCGCTCATAGTCCTTTGCGGCTTTGGTGATAATCCGTATGGCATCTTTTTTGCTGTATGAAAAGTGTGTCATAGATATTCCTTTCAAGAAATTCAGAAGTAATTATATGGCAGGAGCGGGATGCGGTAAGAATCGGAAGGAACGGAATGCGGTAAAATCAAAAGATAAGAAAAAGTGACCTGCAGCGGCAGGATATAGATGAAAAAAGAGAGCTGCAATACCGCAGTATCACCAACTCTCTTTTAATGACTAATTTTTCTGTTGTCCGCCAACGTCCGGCACATTCGTCCGGTAAGAGATTCGGATTTTTCTGTTGTCCGCCAACGTCCGGCACATTCGTCCGGTGAGAGATTCGGATTAAGGTGTTAGTCCACCTGAAACATTTTCCTGTTTCTGATTTTCAGTATAAGCCGAAATGTTCCCGGTGTCAAGGAATTGAGGGGTTTTTATGTTTTTTTAATATTTGTAAATTTTGTTTATGGAAAAGATGGTTGTCAAAAGGGAAAAAGTGTATTATCCTTTTTAAGGACTTAACAACAAAAGTATCCGTTTTTGGTAAAAAACGTATCCGGCTTGTCCGGACAGGGAGATGACGGAGTATGTTCAGCATTGCGGTAGTGGATGACGAACAGGTGCACAGGGATATCCTGGTGAGATATATCGGAGAATGGAAAAAGCGCAAGGCTGTGGACGCGGAAGTGGAGACATTTCAGAGCAGCGATGCCTTTTACTTTACATGGTGCGAAGATCAGCGGTTTGACGTATTGTTTCTGGATATCTGCATGGAGGGCACGGACGGTATCAGCCTGGCGAAGAAGCTGAGGGAAAAGGGCAAGACAGTGAACATTATTTTCACCACCGGGGTAGCTGATTACATGCAGGAAGGTTTCGAGGTGGAGGCGCTCCATTATCTCCTGAAACCCATTGAACGGGAAAAAGTATGGGAATGCCTGGAAAAGTGTTTTTCAAGGAAGGCGCAGGATGCAAGGCTCATTCTGCTGCCCACGGATGAGGGACTGGTTAAAACGGATGCGGACGGAATTCTCTACGCGGAGGCTGTGGGGCATTACTGCGAGCTAGTGTGCATGGCAGAGACGCTTTCCCTGAAACTGGGGATAAAGGAAGCAGCGCGGCTCCTGGAGGGATATGGAAACTTCATGTTCTGCCACCGTTCTTATCTGGTGAATCTGCGGAGGATTTCCAAGGTGGGGAAGCAGGACATTATCATGGATAACGGCAGAGCAGTGCCGGTGAGCCGCAGGATGTACGGGGCGGTGAATGAAGGGTTCATGAAGCTGTTCCGCGGCGGTGATTGAAGCGTTTTTCTTTTTTCTGATTGCTTTGGACAAGTGCAGATCAAGGCTTATGTTGAGGGGGAAATCTATTGAGTATTTCGCTAATCTGGTTCTGGTAAAAAGAATATTCCAAATGAGGGGCGATTTGAAAAATAATTTCCAGAAATATTCGGAAAAAAAGGGAGAAAGAGCAATGCCAACGAGAACGACAGACAGAGATAAGAATTCCTACGGAACGGGAGCGGAGGCAGCATGGGTGGTTGATTATCATTTTCCTATTATTGGCTGTACCTGCGGCGGCGGTAGGGATACGCTTTTATATCCGCCGCTGTGTGGAACAGCAGATTGTCCGCTATCAGAATGACCTGACGGAGAAGCATTGTGAGGAAGTGGACAATCTCTACCGCCAGACCAGGGGGTGGCGGCATGATCTGAAGAATCATCTCCAGACCATGCAGGCCTATCTGGAGATGGGCCAGACACAGCAGTTACAGAACTACCTCCGGGAACTGACGGAGGACTACAATACGATAGACATTGCTCTGCGGACCGGCAATTCCATGCTTGACGCCATTCTGAACAGCAAACTGTCCATAATAAAGGCCAGGGATATCCGGGTAGACGTTACGGCGGAGGTACCCTCCAGCATTCCCGTGTCCGATGTGGACCTGAGTGTCATGATCGGAAACCTTCTGGACAATGCCATGGAAGCCTGCCTGAAGGTACCCCGGGAGCTGCGCTTTATCCGCTTATATATAACAAAGGCAAAGGAGAATCTCTATATCTATGTGATGAACGCTACGGACGGCTCCTACCGCCGGGGAGGCGGGGGATATCTTTCCACCAAGCTTTCGGACAGCCACGGTTACGGGCTGCAGAGAATTGATAAAGTTATCCGGAAATATAAGGGATACCGGAGCCGCGAGGATGAAGGGGATGTGTTTGCCACGGAGATACTGATTCCCTTATGAAGTGTGTGGAATTACCGTGAAAGTCTTTAACCGGACTCTGCGGCACCGCGAGGCGTTTCGTGCTGTCTTGCACGAAATCCCAAGTAATCAGAATGATTACTTGGACAGCAGTGCCCAAACCCGCTTCCCGGCACACTGTCTTGCAGGTTTGTATGCATCCCGGTGTGTCAATATGCTTTTGCATGGGGGTTACCGTGAAAGTATTGAATCTTGTCTGGTGTTATATGCTCTAAATGACTTCTTAATCACGAGATTTTCTCATGGTTAGTGAAGGACACATTTAGAGCATATTTCATGTAAGGAGGCAGACGCTATGACGAAAACCAAAATCACTCCATTATACGAAAGATTGAGCCGTGACGATGAATTGAATGGGGAATCCAACTCCATAAGCAACCAAGACGGAATTTGTCAAGGGGGCTTTCTGCAAAAGTTACAAATTGTTCAATAATTATGTATTCTCACATCAATTTTTTCTCAACAAACTGTTGAATTACAAGTTGTATCGTATCTTCTACAAAGTTTGCATACTCGTCTCTTGACATAGTAATAAACTTATTTATTGATTTATCGAGTTCGGGCAAATAACCCATCACGCCGATCTTACGGACGATACTACCTTTTGGGAGATAATCAATATAATCGGGGAAAGATTTTAACGGAAGAATTTCTGTGAGATACCCGGAGTTCGGATGATCGCTCAGATACTCAGCCTCCATTTCGTAGATCTCACGCATATGCTCTTTCTTGGGAATGAGTCTTTTTACTGAATCCCACGTTTCATCCATACCGACAGCGGCAACACGCAATTCTTCGTCTGCCTTAATGCGCATCCATGTCGCTTTAACCCGATCATCGTCTCGGATCATAGCTTGAAACGCTGCATCAGTAATCAAATGACAGTAGTAGCCGAGCAGAAACGCATATTCTTCTGCAGATTTGATTTTGTCTTTACGTTTCAAGATGTACTCATCGCAGAAAGCATCACAGTCCGAGGCTATCTTTCGTTCACTCTGCATCCAATGTGTTACTTCTCTGGACGGCGTAAAGGCTGTCCAATCTTCATTTTCTACGTTGCAATCCGGTGCGATATTACCAACACAGAAGCCACGTCTATCTATGTTCGGAATACGTTCAAGAACGCCATCCGCAATCATTAGGTGTGTTATCCAAGTCGCCATCTGTTTACCTCTTTCTTAAAACGTGCCAAACATCAGAACCGGTAAATCCACACTTGCGATACATCGCCTCTGGTTTTGTAGAGTTATTACATTGACCGGATACAGTAGCGAACTTGGCGTTTTCTTTCATTCGCCATAACAACTCTTAAACGACATATTTACCTAATCCATATCCACGATGTTGTTCAGATACTTGAATCCACTCTAAAACACCCTCACCAATCTCTTTGTCAAGTTCGGCAATGCCTGTTGCAACCACTTCATCGGCTTGGTTATCCTTAATTGCTAACCATAAAGCGGAATCATATACAGGACGAGCTGTGTAGTCTCGGAGGTCGGCTTCTGTTATACCGATCTTGCTATAGCAGCGATTGATGTGCTCTGCAAACTCCTTCAAAGTAGCTTTACAAAGCAAATATCCCTGCGGAGGCACTTGAACAGACAAGTCTTGCAGGCTATGTATTAAGCGAAAATAAGGCTCGTCAATGTAATGCTGATATTCTGTTTTATTGAAATTGTCCTGGTGTACAATGCGCATACCATCGGGTATGGTTATAGACTTTACTTTCCAGTATGGTATAGATGAAACTTTGCAAGGACAAATTAAGTATTCGTTTTTGCTAATCGTCATTTTACTTTATTCTCCAGTTGATTGCTCCTATTTACATACTTTTCTTGATAGTCCGAAATATCTTTGCAGGGGTATTCCGAGCATTTACTACAAGCATCTATACCTCGTTCAATGCAACACTTTTTGAAAGGACATTCCTTGCACAGCTCAAACACGTTCTCTGATCTACCGCCGTCGCAATAGAATTTTTCAAGAGGAATATCAAGTCCAAACCTCTCTTTATAAAAACTCTGAGCCTGTCTGCGCAGATCATCATTATCGGTTTGCGTTGCAATATAAGTAACACACTTTGAACAATCATGACCACAGTAACACGGCAGACCGAACAGCTTACTTATCCGATATGTACTGTCTGCGATTCTTGTTGTCTTATCCCAACGGTCGGACAACGGAAAATATACTCCATCTTTTGCCTTTTCTCCAAAGTCCCATTGTCCATTTTCGTTACGGTTGGCATTGATCCAATCCATAACAAAAGTCAATTTTTCTTTTGCCAGATCATAACGAGACAATACTTCTATCGCAGCGATATAACAACTTGATTTTCGTGAGGCAAATGTTTCTGGAAGCTGATTTAACGGTTTGTCATAAATGTAGTACATTCCATCCGGTTTCGATAAGTAATAATCCAAAAACAAATCTTCTGTTTTGGGTGATAATACCCCCGGAAGCAACGCAGCATGATAGAACATACCAAAACCCGTTTCAAATCCACTCTTGGGTTTTCGTCCTTTCCACTCTGTAAATGCCGCAATATCATCAGCTACGCTGTAACTACCACTGGCAAACGCTTTTTCAACAATTTGTGCCCATTGGTATGCCACTTCAAGAGCAGTTTCATTTTGTGGCTCAAAAATTCGCAACCAAGCCGCCAACATGAGTTTTTCAAAGAAAACCCAATCGTGTTTCTTTTCTGAGTAACTATCAATATCAAGCTCTCCCGTGATACATTGTTCCATGCGTTTAAGAACAGGCTGAATAACTTCATCTTCGGCTGTATATCCAAGATAATAGAGCCT